>CAIOSS010000511.1 GCA_903860995.1 uncultured delta proteobacterium
CCCCGTGAGGGTCCCGCTTGACCACGCGGCGCTGCGTGGCCCAACGATGTCGCCCGATGGCCACCTGGCGACGCCCCGACCCCGCCGCCTGGTGGGCCCTGCGCCGCGACCCCTTCGCATGGATCGTCGCGGCCTTCTTGCTCGCCCTCCTGGTGGGCTCATCGTGGGGGCTCCCCTGCACGGACTCGTGGTCCAACGACGAGGTCTCGCCCCGCCCATCGGTCCTCGGCGCGGTCTTCGAGACCTGGATCCCCGGGCACTACTTCCGCTATCCCCCGCTCCACGTTCTCGGCCTGACCGTGCTGCAATCGCCGATCATCCTGGCGGGCGTCGCTCGTGTCGGCTTCGATCAGCAGGCCATCGCCCGAGAGCTCATCCAGCCCGCGTACATGACCCCCGCGGCCGTGATCGGGCGCCTCGTCTCCGCCGCGATGGCACTCGCGATCGTCTGGAACCAACGGCGGCTCTGGGCGCGCATCGTGTCGCCCCGCGCGGGCCTCCTCGCCGCGGCGCTCACGGCCTTCAATCCCGTCTTCGTCTACCTCGCCCACACCGCTGGGCTCGACGTCCCGTACCTCTGCTGGGTCAGCTTCGCCCTGGTCGAGCTCGATCGAGTCCTCGCCGGCGGGGGCAGCGAGCGCCGGGTGGCCCTCCTCACCGTCGGGGCCCTGCTCACCAAGGACCAGTCGCTCTTCCTCCTGCTGGGTCCGCTGCTCCTGGCCTTCGTGGCGCGGCCGATGCGCGACGCGGCCCCGGGCGCCAGGCTGCGCGCCCTCTGGCAGCCGCGGCTCCTGCGCGCAGTGCTGCCGGCGCTCGCGCTCTTCCTGGTGGTCTCGGGCATCGCGACGAACCCGTCGGGCTTCCAGCGCAAGCTGGAGTTCATGCGCTGGGGCAACCGCGACTGGGTCATCTATGCGCGCAGCCTCCGCGGCGCCGCCGAGCAACTCGCCGACATCCTCCGTAGTGTCCCCCTCTTCGGCGCTCGGGCCGTCGCCGTCGCCGCGCTCGGGGGGCTCGTGCTCGCGGCGCGCTCCGGTGACCGCCTCCGTCGCCTGCTCCCCGCGGCCGCCGCGCTCTCCTACTTCGCGCTCTTCGTGATGCCGTCGCGCTGGACGATGGAGCGACACCTCCTGCCCCTGTCCCTGCTGCTCTTCCCCTACGCGTCGCTCGTGCTCGAGCGCGCGCGCGGCGAGCATCTTGCCCTGGGTGTCGCGCTGCTCGCGCTCGGTCCCCAGCTCGTCGACGTGGCCTCGGTCGACGCCACCCTGCTCGCCGACCCCCGCGACGCCGTGACCCACTTTCTCGCGGCCCTCCCGTCGGGCACGAGGGTGGAGGTCTACGGTGGCAACCAGTACCTCCCGCGCCTCCCGTCGCACCTCGCCCTCGCACGGGTCGGCGCGGCGGACGTCCGCGCGCGGAGCCCGCTGCCCGGGGTCGTCGAGCGGCGCGCGGCCTTCGGGCTCATCGCCGCCCGCGCCCCGGAGTACCTCGTCGTGAGCGAGAGCACCGTCGGCTTCCACGCGCCCCCGCCAGGCACTCCCCTGAGCGCGCAGGGCCGCCTCGACGCTGGCGACCCCGATGCGCGCGCGTTCTTCTCCGCGCTCGCCGCCGACACCG
>CAIOSS010000512.1 GCA_903860995.1 uncultured delta proteobacterium
CGTCGGCGCAGACGCAGGCGCCCGCCGCGCAGGCCGCGCCGCCGGTGCAGGCGCTGCCGCAGGCGCCGCAGTGGGCGGCGCTGGAGCGCAGGTCGACGCACGCGCCGCCGCAGGAGGTGAGCCCGGAGCTGCACACGGTGGTGCACGCGCCGGAGCTGCACACCTGCCCCGCGGCGCAGGCCCGGCCGCAGGCGCCACAATGGGCGGGGTCGGTGGTGGTGTTCACGCAGAGGGCGCCGCAGAGCGATGTGCCCGGGACGGTGCACACGGGGCCCGCATCGATGGGACCGCCCGCGTCGATGGGACCGCCCGCATCGAGGGGACCGCCCGCATCGATGGGGCCGCCCGCATCGAGGGGACCGCCCGCGTCGAGGGGACCGCCCGCGTCGAGGGGACCGCCCGCGTCGAGGGGACCGTCCCCGTCGTAGGGGTTGCCCGTGTCCGGGACGAAGCCGACGTCGACGGGGCTACCGGCGTCGACGGGCGGCCCCGCGTCCACCGGGATCACGTTGCCGTCGGGCAGCTGCTCGAAGCCCGTGTCGACCTGCGCCGCTGCGTCTTCGCGCGCAGGCACCGTGAGCACGGTCGAGCTACAGCCCGTCCCGATCGCCATGACCATCGCGGTCAACCACCCCTGCATCGTTCTGGTCTTCACGGATTCTACTTTCGTAGGGCTCCACGGCGGAAAGGCCGCGGGCGCGTCTGTGTGATGAATGGCAGCGCCAGCCCGTGGCTTTCAAGCAAACTTTCACCCCGACGGGAAGGATGATGGCAGCGCGGGGGATCGTCCGCAGGCGCTCGAAAACGCTGCGCTCGATCGATTGGTTGAAGTCGGGCTGCGGGTGAGCCCATCCATCGATCAGCTCGGCAGCACCTCCTTCACCTGCGAACAGTGCAGCTTACGGAGCGCCCCACGAATGACCGATGACCACTCCCGCCATCAGGGCCTCGCGCGCGATCTCCAGGTCAATGGGGGCCACGCTCTCCCGACGCCGCATCCTCGGAGGGCATAGGCTTGGGGGTCGCGGACGTGGACTAGCGCTCGCCGGGGCGGAACCAGTCGTAGGCGTTGTCGCGCGCGAAGTTGGTGAACGCGAGGTTGATGCTCACCGAGAGCGCGCGGACGTGGTGCCACCAGCCCACCGGGATGAACAACATCTCGCCCGGCGCGAGCACCACATCGCGCACGTTGGCGCGCGCGAAGGCAGGGAATCGATCGAGGTCCGGGCGCTCGGGGTCGACCAGCGAGTACACCCCGCGGGTGCTCTGGAGCAGCGCGGTCTCCCACGGCGCCACCAGCAGGAAGCGCTTCTCTCCGTACAGGTTGCCGAACACGATGTTGGACGTGTCGTGGTGCAGCGGGGTGACGGTCCCGCCCGGACCAAACCACAGCGCCGTGGAGCCCGCGAGGCGCGCCGGGTCGAGCAGCCCCGCGGGGAGGGTGACCTCGTCGAAGAGCGGCCGCAGCGCCGCGCGGTCGGAGTTGCGGTTGTTGGCGACGAGGTAGAGGTCGTTGCTCTCCCCGGCCGCGAGCACCCGGTCGACGAAGTCGCCGAGGGCCACCGGGCGGCTGAGCGCGGGCGTGTGCATGTCGTAGTCGGGGTCGCTCGCGCGGCCCATCGCGGCCATGACCTCGACGTCGCCGAAGCGCTCCTTGAGGTACGCGGGCGTCCAGCGCCCGAAGGCGGCCCAGGCGGTGACCACGTCGGTGAGCACCACCGGGGTGTTGGTGGCGTAGTAGCGCTCGAAGAAGGCCTCGGCGTCGAGCCCGGCGCAGCGCTCGACCGCCCGCGGCCGGGCGCGGGTGGCGTCGAGCTGGCGGTGGAGCCGCGCGACGAGCTCCAGGCGGCGGGCCGCGCGGAGGTGGCGCTGCGCCGCGACGTAGGCCGGCGAGGCGGTGATGGCGGCGATCTGGGCGTCGACCTCGGCGCGAGGCACCCCGTGGCCGAGGAGGGTGGCGATGATCTCGTCATGGGGGGCGCCCGCGAGGAGGTTGTCGGCGATCCAGCGCTGCCAGTCGGGCGAGAGGGTGAGTCGGTCGCGGGGGCGTCGGCGAGGCATCGGGTCGAGGGCCTAGAAACCGCCGTCCTTGCGCGGGGGCGGCATCGGGGGAATGAACCCGCCGTCGCGGGGCGGCGGCATCGGCGGCGGCATCGGCGGCGGCATCGGGGGCAGGGCGCCGCCGTCGACGGGCGGCGGCATCGGCGGGATCACCCCCGCGTCGAAGGGCTGCGGCATCGGGGTGACGCCGGCGTCCTGCGGCGGCATCGGCGGCGGCATCGGCGGCGGCATCGGGGTGATGACGTCGGGCGGCGGCGGCATGGGCGGCGGCATCGGGGTGATGGCGTCGGGCGGCGGCATCGGGGTGACCACGTCCGAGGCGTCGGTCGCGGTGGGCACGTCGGCGGCGGCGTCGGCGCCGGTGGTCGTGTCGCTGCAGGCGAGCGGAGCGAGGGCGCTCAGGGCCACGGCGAGGGCCGCGCGGCGCACGAGGGCGGGGGTGCTGGGGGTTGGGGTCAGGGCGGGGGCGTCGGGGTCGCGGCGGGTGCTCACGGTCCGATCAGAGCTGCAATCGCGCGGCAGGGTCAAGCGCGGGGTGGCGCCCGATCAGCGCCGGCGGGCGTGGCGTCGGATCGGTCGCGGTCGCGGTCGCGGTCGCAGTTGCGGGCGCGGCTGCGTCGGCCGTGACCAGCGCCGACCATAGGTGCTTCGATGGCGAGGGCCTGGTCTGCGCCCGCTCCCCGGCCGCGGCGGTTGAGCGGGCATCGGCGCGGAAGTACGGTCCCGTAGATGCGCAACGCCGTCGCCTGGGTCCTGGCCTCCATCGTCGGGCTCGCCGCGTGCGACGCTCCCAACAGCGCCCCGCGCGCGCCTGCGGTCGACGCCGCGACGTCGGCTCCGACGGACGCACCCATCGCCGTGGACGCACCCGCCGTCGTCGATGCGCCCGCCCCGCGCGAGTGCGACACGCCCGACGCGTGCGCCTGGATCGAGTCGTACCAGCGCGCCGTGATCGGCCGGCTGGCGGGCCGTGAGGAGGTCTCCGCCGGGGTGACGCTCGCCCACCGCGCGTCCGTCGCCGAGCGCCTCGCGGCCCGCGCGTACCTCCGCGACGCCCTCGCCGCGCGCGGGCTCGACGTGAGCCTGCGGGCCTACGCCACCGGTCAAAACGTCGTCGCCCACCTACCCCCGACCACCGGCGCAGCGACCGCAGCGCGGGTCGTCGTCGGCGCGCACTACGACAGCGTGGCGGCGGGCCCCGGCGCGGCGGACGACGGCACCGGCGTGGCGATCGTGCTGGCCGCGGCGCGCTACCTCGCGGAGCTGCCGCGCCGTGACCGCCCGGTCGACTTCGTGCTGTTCGACCAGGAGGAGATCGGCCTGGTCGGCAGCGCGGCCTACGTGTCGGCGCTCTTGGAGCAGGGGGCCGCGGTCGACAGCGTGCACTGCTTCGACATGGTGAGCTTCGACGGCGACGGCGACGGCGCGGTCGAGCTGTGGTCTCCCGCCGCGGGGCTCGAAGACCTCTACCGGTTGCACGGCACCCCGCGGGGCATCCCCGTCCACGCGGTGACCTTCGCGTCGAGCGACCACCAGTCGTTTCTCCGGCGGGGCTTCGCGGCGGTCGGGGTCGGCGAGGAGTTCGTCGGCGGCGACCACACGCCGCACTACCACCGCGCGACGGACACCTTCGACCGCATCGACTTCGACTACCTCGGGCGCATCACCCGCCTCGCGCTCGATGTGCTCGCCGACCGCGTGGTCGATTGAGACGTCCCGCTCTCTCAGTCCGGTGCCCAGCGCCATCGGAAACTGCGATCGACCGTCGTCGTAGGTCCCCAGGAGGGCGCCCTCCGCGCGCGCACGGAGGTCCGCCGGGAGAGCCTCCGCCGGCGGCTTCCGTGAGTGTCGGGAGCGCCATGTCCGCCGCCAGACGCTGGGTTGCAGGTTGGTCGCTGAGAGGTGCTCCGAACACCGCGGCGGCGACCATGAGCCCACCGAGGATGACCGATCAGCGCGCCCGCCTGTGGCGTTGCGCCGGGCCCTCTACCCGAAGGCGGCGGCGAGCTCATCGAGGATCCCGCCCGGGCTGCGCACTCCGAGGGCCACGATCTCGTCGGCGCGCTCCTGCGAGGCGCTGTTGGCGTAGATGCGCAGCTGCGGCGCGTTGCCCGACGGGCGCAGGTGGGCCACGTCGCCGTTGCGGAAGTACGCCCGCACCCCGTCGAGCACGTTGATGCGCGCGATGTCGTCGAAGCCGCGCGCGGGCGTGAAGAAGCGCGCGAGCGTCGCCCGGCGCTGGCGCCACGCCTCGGCCTCCGCGTCTTGCAGTGGAACTACTCCCTCCGCGCCGTGACCGAGCACCCGCCCGTCGTCCGCGAACTCCACCTCCGTCACGTCGCCCGCCGGGACGAGCGCGTCGACGATCGCGCGGCTCGTCGCCACCGGCACGCCGTCGACCAGCCCGGCGCTCCCCGATCGCGGCGGCAGGGCGCGCCAGAGGGCGTCGAGGGAGACGCCCCGCTCGGCGGCGGCGTAGAGGTTGGCCAGGATGGGCAGCGTCGCGTCGCGCGTCGCCAGCGCCGAGATGGTCCCCGCGGGGAGGGCGAAGGCGCTGCCCGTGAGGAAGCCCCCGTTGGCCTCCCACCCCACGATGCGCGCGGCGGGGCCCTCCCGCAGCGCGTCGATGCCCGCGACCACGTACGGTGACCCGATGCGGCACTTCACCAGCCGAACGCCGCGCTCGCGCATCCGGGTCTCCACCGCGTCGTTGGCGCTGATCGGCACCACCGCCGCGTCGGCGCGCAGGTACTCCGCCGCGACGATGCCCAGCAGGTCGCCCGGGAGGAAGCGCACCCGACGGGCCGCGCCGTCGCCCGCCCCGCCCGGCGCGACGGCCAGCATCAGCGGGCGGTCGGAGTCGCCGTCGGTCGACACGATGGCGTCGAGCGGTGCGCCCGCCGCCGCGGCGAGGGCCTCCATGGCGTGGAGCTGCGCCGGGGTGATGTTCTCCGTGTCGATGGGGACGAAGGTCTCCGAGCGCCCGGCGGTCACCACCTCGGCGCCCAGCTCGCGCAGGATGCGCGCGACGAGGTCGCGACCCACCGCGGAGTGCTGATAGACCAGCATGCGGCGGCCGCGCAGCCCGCCCGGCGCGAAGCTCTGGAGGTAGCGCGCGACGTAGCGCTCCTCGGCCGAGCCGTCGACCGGTGGGGCCTCGTCGGGGCGCTTGAGCATGCCCGCGGGGTCGAAGGCCGAGTCACCCTCGGCGCGGCCGTACTCCTCGGCGCGCACCCGCGCGACCTCGGCCACGATGCCCGCCTCGTCGGACTTGAGCACCTCCCCAGCGCGCTTGTTCACCTTGATCCCGTTGCGGTCGAAGGGGATGTGGCTCCCGGTGACCATCACCCCCGCCCGGCCGCTCGCGGTCGAGTGCAGCAGCAGGGCGGGCGTCGGGATGAGCCCGGCGTTCTCGACCTCGCAGCCGAGGTCGCGGATGGCCCGCACGCTCGCCCGCAGGATGCGCCCGGTGCTCGGCCGCAGGTCGCCCGCCACCACCACGCCGCCGCCCGCCGGAAGGTCGCCGACGGCCAGCAGGTAGCGCAGCGCGCCCTTCACGTTGACGTAGGCCTCGAGGTCCGTGAGGTCGGCGACGAGGCCGCGCAGGCCGCTCGTGCCGAAGGACAGGGGCACCGGCACGTGCCGGAGCCACGACGGAAGGGGGACGTTCGACATGTCGGAGGGTCTCCTCGGAGAGGGAGGGGCAGAGGGGGACGGGCGGGGCGCCGCTTCTTACCGGCTGGTGTATTCGCTCATCGGGGGGCAGGTGCACACCAGGTTGCGGTCGCCGTAGGGGTTGTCGATGCGCCCCACCGCCGGCCAGAACTTGCAGTCCTTCAGCCACGGCGCCGGGTACGCCGCCTGCTCGCGCGAGTACGCGTGCTTCCACCCGTCGCTGGCGATCGCCGCGGCGGTGTGCGGCGCGTGCTTGAGCGCGTTGTCCGTCCGGTCGCTGCGGCCCTCCTCGATGGCGCGGATCTCCTCGCGGATGGTGATGAGCGCGTCGCACAGCCGGTCGAGCTCGCCCTTCGACTCGCTCTCCGTGGGCTCGAGCATCAGGGTGCCCGGCACCGGGAAGCTCATCGTCGGGGCGTGGAAGCCGAAGTCCATCAGGCGCTTGGCCACGTCGTCGACCTTCACGCCCGACGTCTTCTCGAAGGGCCGCAGGTCGATGATGAACTCGTGCGCCACCCGGCCCCGCGCGCCGCGGAAGAGCACCGGGTACACGCCCTCCAGGCGCTTCGCCATGTAGTTGGCGCCCAGGATGGCGACCTGCGTCGCGCGCTTGAGCCCGGCGCCGCCCATGAGCGCGATGTACACCCACGGGATCGTCAGGATGCTCGCGCTCCCGTACGGCGCCGCGGAGACCGCGCCGGAGGCCTGCGCGCCCGCCCCCGCCGGCGCCACCACGGGGTGACCCGGCAGGAAGGGCGCGAGGTGCTTCGCCACCGCGATGGGGCCCATCCCCGGGCCGCCGCCGCCGTGCGGGATGCAGAAGGTCTTGTGGAGGTTCATGTGGCAGACGTCGGCGCCGATGTCGCCGGGGCGGCAGAGGCCCACCTGCGCGTTGAGGTTGGCGCCGTCCATGTAGACCTGGCCGCCGTGCGCGTGCACGGCCTCGCAGATCGCCTTGATCTCCTCCTCGAAGACCCCGTGCGTGGAGGGGTAGGTGACCATCAGGGCCGAGAGCCTCGCGTGGTGCTCGGTCACCTTCGCGCGCAGGTCGTCGACGTCGACGTCGCCGTTGGGGGTGCACTTCACCGAGACCACCCGCATGCCCGCGACGACGGCGCTGGCGGGGTTGGTGCCGTGCGCCGAGTCGGGGATGAGGCAGATGTCGCGGTGGTGGTCGCCGCGGCTGTGGTGGTACGCGCGGATGGTGAGCAGCCCCGCGAGCTCGCCCTGCGAGCCGGCGTTGGGCTGGAGGCTCACCGCGGCGAAGCCCGTGATCTCCGCGAGCCAGGTCTCCAGGTCGCGGAACACCTTGTGGTACCCGCGGGCCTGCTCGGCGGGCGCGAAGGGGTGCAGCTCGCCGAAGGCCGCCCAGGTGACGGGCAGCATCTCGCTGGTGCTGTTGAGCTTCATCGTGCACGAGCCCAGCGGGATCATCGAGTGCGTCAGCGACAGGTCGCGCCCGCGCAGCTTGGTGATGTACCGCAGCAGCTGCGTCTCCGAGTGGTACGAGTTGAACACCGGGTGCGAGAGAATCGCCGTCGTGCGCGAGAGCGCCGCGGGGATGGCCACCGCCGACTCGTGCAGCAGGGCGTCGGGCGAGAGCGACGCGGCGCGGTTGCCCGCGAGGTCGAAGGCCGCGAAGAGGGCGCGCAGGTCGTCGCGGGTGGTGGCCTCGTCGAGGGCCACGCCGAGGCTGCCGTCGCCGTGCACCCGGAGGTTGATGCGCTGCTGGTGCGCGCGGGTGAGCACCTCGTGGCCGCGGCCCTCGGCCACGCGCACGTGCAGCGTGTCGAAGAACTGCGCGTGGAGCACCGTGTGCCCGAGCCGGCGCAGGCCCTCGGCGAGCGCGCGGGTCATGGCGTGGGTGCGCACGGCGATGCGCCGCAGGCCGTCGGGCCCGTGGTAGACGGCGTACATCCCGGCCATGATGGCGAGCAGCGCCTGGGCCGTGCAGATGTTGCTCGTCGCCTTGTCGCGGCGGATGTGCTGCTCGCGGGTCTGGATGGCCATGCGCAGCGCGGTGTGGCCGTGGGCGTCGCGCGACACGCCGATGATGCGGCCGGGCATGCGCCGGGAGTGCTCGGGCTTCGTGGCGATGAAGGCGGCGTGCGGCCCGCCGAAGCCCATGGGGACGCCGAAGCGCTGGCTGTTGCCGACGGCGATGTCGGCGCCGAGCTCGCCCGGGGAGGTGAGGGAGACGAGCGCGAGGAGGTCGGCGGCCATCACGACCTGGGCCCCGGCGGCGTGGGCGCGGGCGATGGGCTCGCGCCAGTCGTGGAGGGCCCCGGCGGAGCTCGGGTACTGGATGAGCAGGCCGCAGACCGGGGCGGCGTCGTCGACGGGGAGCGCGCCGAGGGCGTCGACGGTGACCACGCGGACGCCGAGGGCCTCGGCGCGGGTGCGCACGACGGCGACGGTCTGCGGGTGGCAGCCCTGGTCGACGAGGAAGGTGCGGGGGGTCTCGTGGCCGCCCGCGATGCTGACGCACATCGCCATGGCCTCGGCGGCGGCGGTGGACTCGTCGAGCAGCGAGGCGCCCGCGAGGGGGAGGCCGGTGAGGTCGGCGATGAGGGTCTGGAAGTTGTGCAGGGCCTCGAGGCGCCCCTGGGCGATCTCGGCCTGGTAGGGCGTGTACTGGGTGTACCAGCCCGGGTCTTCGAGGATGTTCCGCTGGATGACCGGCGGGGTGATGTTCGGGTGGTAGCCGAGCCCGATGAACGAGCGGAAGCGCTGGTTCTCCCCGGCGACCTGCGCGAGGAGCTGGAGCAGGCCGTGCTCGCTGCGGGCGGTGGCCTCGTCGACGCCGTGCTGCGAGAGCTCGATCTGCAGCGGGCGCGCGAGCTGGATGGCCGCCGGGACGGTCTCGTCGGAGAGCGCGTCGAGCGAGGCGGCGCCCACGGTGGCGAGCATCGCGGCGATCTCGGCCTCGTCGGGCCCGATGTGCCGGTGGACGAAGGTGTCGGAGGCGTCGAGGAGGGAGCTGGTCTCGTGCTCGGATCGCATCGGTGGGTGCCTGCTGGTCTTTCGGGGTGACGGACGGCGGCGAAGGCGGCGTGCCGGATCGCGCCAGGAGATAGGGCAAACCCCCGCGGGGGGTCAATGTCGGGCGTGCGGTGGCGACCCGCACGAGCCACGGGACTACGCCCCCCGAAGCACTCCGAAGTCGAGCAGCATCCCGACGGCGCCCGCGGGCACCTCCTCGCCCGCCGCGGCGCTCGCGTCGCGCAGGGCCTCGTCGAGGGGGCCCCCCGTCGAAATGGTGCAGCTGATCGAAGAGCACCCGCGGCACCTCCAGCGGGTCGAGGTGGCTGTAGCCCTGCAAGCGCACCCCGCGCGCAGTCAGCCCGACCACGGCCATGCGGCCCAGCGCCACCCGCGCGGGCAGCGCGTCGTCGTCGAGCTGCGCCGCCGCGAGGCGCACCGTCGCCGCGAGGGCGCGGGCCTCGGCGCC
>CAIOSS010000513.1 GCA_903860995.1 uncultured delta proteobacterium
CACCCGCCCCAGCTCTCCGGCTCCCATCACCGGCCCCGCGTCGATCACCCGGTCGCCGCCGCGCGCAATCCGCGCAGCCCCGATGCCCCGCCCCCCCGGCAGCGCCCACCCGATCAGCCACCCGCGGCCATCGGTCACCCCGCCACCGTCGGCGTCGCTCCCCGCGCCCTCTCTCAAGAACCTCTGCTCACTCCACACCACCTGCGGAACCCCCGCCCCAACCTCCATCGCCACCCTGATCGGCGCATCCGCCGCGTACGTCCCCGCGCCACCCGCGGTGTAGCGCACCCGCCCGAACCAGATCTCCCTCGACCCTTCGCCGCACCCGATCTGCCACGCCATCCCGATCTCCGCGCCATTCGCATCACTCGGACCCAGCGCGATCGCCAGCACATCCGCGCCCTCGACCCCGCTCGCGACATACCTCGCGCCCGGCATCAGTGACGGCGTCGGGCGCGCGACCTCCGGCCGCTCCATGGCCACGACCCCATTGAATCCGGGCGGCGCCCCCATCGCAGGAACAAACGTCACCGCCGGGTGCCCACCCTCGTCGGCAAAGGCCACGAAGACCCCGTGTCCCGCCCAGGCCTCGATCGATGGGGCCCGCGCGTTTCTCGAGCGCCCCAGCGTCACGGGCCGACCGTCGCCCGACCCCGAGAGCCACGACGGACTCGTCCCTCGGTACGCGCCCGTCTCCAGCCACATCCCGACCGCCTCGACCGGCGCCGGATCGCCACCGCACTCCGCCCGGTCGAGCGCGTCGCCCACCCACGCGGCCATCGCCTGGGCCGTGGACGTCCCCGCCACCTGACGAACGATCGGTCGTGTCGCCCCGTGCCGTAGCCCGGTCGCGCGAGTCGCGCCTGTGCAACCATCGGCGTCCACGTCCACGCCGCGGTAGATGTTCGACAGCGCCGAGGGACCGCGCGCCACCAGGTTCGCATCCCCCGAATTCGCCAGTAGCGCGGGCCGCACCTGGCCCGACGCGCAGCCCGAGCGGTTGATGGCCAATGCGATCCAGTTGTCCATGGACACGAGGTCCAGCGCCACCGCGCCGAGCGAACACGGCTCCAGCACCTCGACGCCCGCGCGCACCTGTCGGCAGCCGGCGACCAGCGCTCCTTCGTTGGCACCCTGGGTCGTCTGGTACGCGAAGGGCGTCACGGTGGCCCGGTCGCCGTCGATTCGCCACAGCTGGGCCGACATCGACGAGTCCCTCGGAACAACCGTCAACGCAGTCGCTACGGCGGCTCCGTTGCGCCCTACGAACGCCATCACGTCCGCGCCGCCGGTGGGCAGACGACCGAGCTCCACCGCAAGGCCCGCCACCAGGGCGCCCTCGTCGATGACGCCGTTGCAGTTGTTGTCAGCGCCGTCGCAGACCTCGGCGAGCACAGGCGATCCACGGACACGCGAGTTGTCGTCGGCGCAGTCGGCTCCGCCACAACGGGGCGGCGGATCGCCGTCACCGTCGCCATCGAGCACCCGCAACACGCAGCGGGCCGAGGCGACCTCGCAGCGATACTGGTGGCAGGCGTCGGGTCTCGTCGCGGGCGATTGGTTCAGAGGCTGGCAGGCGAGGTCGTCGGTGCACCGCGGAAGCTGGAAGTCGTCGAGCCCGGTCAACGAGCAGCGGTCGAGGACGAGGAGCGAGAGAGTGGCAACTACGAATACGCCGGGTCGGACGGGCTTCAAAACGACACCTCCAGCCGCATCGTGGGCCCCTGTGGGGTCCAGCCTGGAGCGAGGTGCGCCTGCCGACGGGGAGCGGCCTCGCGGGGTCCTCTCCAGTCGGCGAGGACGCCGAAGATCACCGCGCCGACGCCGAAGAGCGCCGCGCCCGCGAAGAACGCATCGGCCGTGACCTGCGCGCGCTGGATGGCGGAGCGGTCGGCGTCGCTGACCTGCCAGCGCTGCGTCGGATCGGCGAGGCGCTGATCGACGTCGCTGCGCAGCGAGAGGGAGTTCAGACCGAAGACGGTTCCGAGGGTGGCGCTGGCGACGGCGAGGCCCGCGCTCGTCCAGAAGAACAACGTGCTCAGTCGGCGGCGCTGGGGGATGGGCTCCATCGCGAAGGTGAGGACGCGCGACTGGCGGGCGGCAAGCTGCACCTCCTGCTGCGAGGGGAGGAAGCCCGCCGTGCGCACGGACACCAGGTGACGGCCGCCCGGGAGACGGACGCGACCGGGGGCTTCTCCGGCGCGGCGATCGTCGATCCAGACCTCGGCGCGTGGGGTGTTGACGCGGACCTCGATGGTCGCGAGGAGGGCGTCGAGGGCGCGGAGGGTGCCGTTGACCGTGGCGCGCTCCTCCGCGGAGGGAGTGGCCTCCTGGAGATAGCGGCGATAGGCGTCGAGGGCGGCGTCGTATCGGAAGAGACGCTCATGGCACTGAGCGATGTTGAAGAGCACGTCGGGGCGGTGGGGGTTGCCGGCGAGGAGTTCATAGACCCGTTGGTACTCGGCGAGCGCGGCCTCGAAGTTGTCGCGGGCGAAGAGGCCTTCGCCCTGGGCGATATGGATGCGGGCCTCCATGATCGCCGGCGAGGGTGCGTCCTGGGCCAGCGCGGGGGGGGCGGGGGCGGCGGCGACGAGCAAGGCGAGGAGTGCGATAGAGGCGGAGGGATTTCTCATAGCTCGATGTGCCGCAAGGGCTGCTGCGGGGGAGGGACTCGGTGGTGCTGGTGCACGACTTTGAGCGG
>CAIOSS010000514.1 GCA_903860995.1 uncultured delta proteobacterium
GATGCCCTGGAACAGCCGGCGCCCGCCGCGCGTCGCACCGAGGGCCTTGGCGTCGATCACCACCTCGCCCGAGCGACGGCCCGGGGCGAAGCGCATCCCGAGCTTCTTCGCGTCCGCCCAGATGTCCTCCGGGCGCTCGATGCGCACCAGCTTGTCGAGCATCCTGCGCCGCGACTTCGCCTGGTTGGTACCCTGGCCCGCCAGGTTGCGGCGGATGAAGTCCTCCGTCTTCGCGATCTCCGCGCGCTGGAGCTCGAGCTCCCGACGCTCACGCGCGAGGTCTTCCTCGCGGAGCACGAGGTAGGTCGAGTACGGCGCCTCGTAGAGCCTGAAGCGGAAGAGTCCCAGCTCCGCCGTTCGGGGGCACGTCGCGTCGAGGAAGGCGCGGTCGTGCGAGACCACCACCACGGCCCCGGGGAAGCCGCGAAGAAAGGCCTCCAGCCACTCGGTGCTCTCGATGTCCAGGTGGTTGGTGGGCTCGTCGAGCAGCAGCAGGTCGGGCTTCGCCGCGAGCACCGCCGCCAGCTGCAGGCGCCCCCGCTCGCCGCCCGAGAGCGACGCCACGGCGCGCCCGAGGTCTGCGTCGGAGAAGCCCACCCGCGTCGCGATGGTCGACACCTCGCGCTCTACCGCGTCGGCGCCGATGCGCTGGTAGTGGTCCTGCGCGTGGGCGAGGCGGTCGAGGTCCTCGGGGCGCCCCTGCGCGGCCCCGTGCTCGGCCTCGGTGAGCGCGTGGCGAGCCGCGCGGGCCGCGCCGAAGGGCTTCATCAGCACCTCCACCACCGTCGACGAGGGATCAGGCTCGTGCGACTGGTGCAGGTAGCCTACCCGCACCGCCCGGGGCATGAGCACCCTGCCCTCGTCGGGCTCGAGCTCCCCCGCGAGGATGCGCAGCAGCGAGCTCTTGCCCTGACCGTTGGGGGCCACGAGCGCGAGGCGCTCCCCCGCGGCGAGCGTGAAGCACACGTCCTCGAAGAGGAGGTCTACGCCGTACCCGAAGGTCACATGATCGACCTGGACGATGGTCATCGGTGTTTCGGCGCTTCAATGGATGATGGGTCGCGGGGTGTCAACGTCCGCGGAGGCCCTGCGCGACGCGCAGCACGTCGGCGAGCACACCCGCCGCCGTGACCGCGCCACCGGCGCCCGCGCCCTGCACGATCAGCGGGCTCTCGGAGTAGCGCTCGGTGGTGAAGGCCACGAAGGACTCCGCCCCGCGCAGCCGCGTCGAGGGGTGCGCGGCGTCGACGACCGTCGGGCCCACGCGCACCTGCGGCGGAACCCCCGCCCCGCCCGGGTCGATGCGCACCAGGTAGCGCAGCACCCTCCCGGCCTCGCGGAGGTCGGACACCCGCGCCGAGAACTCTGCGTCGTGCTCGCGCAGCCGCGCGAAGAAGGCCTCGACCGAAGCCTCGGCGATGATACCCGCGGGGGCGAGCGGCTCGACCTCGATCTCCTCGAGCGCCATCGGCACGCCGAGCTCTCGCACCAGGATCAGCGCCTTGCGCGCCACGTCGAGACCCGACAGGTCGTCCTGGGGGTTGGGCTCGGTGAAGCCGCGCGCGCGTGCCGTCTCCACCGCGGCAGAGAGTGGGACACCCTTCATCACCTCGTTGCAGAGGTAGCCGAGCGTCCCGGAGAGCGAGCCCTCGATGAGAAGCACACGATCGCCGGTGCGCACGAGGTCCTGGAGCGTCTCGATCACCGGGAGGCTCGCGCCCACGGTGGTCTCGTAGCGGTAGCCTCGGAAGTGCCGCCGCGCCGAGGACATCAGCCGCTCGCGCGCCTCCCACGGCACCGTCAGCGGCTTCTTGTTGGC
>CAIOSS010000515.1 GCA_903860995.1 uncultured delta proteobacterium
GCCGGATGCGTCGGCGTGACGTCGACCCAGAGCACGGCGTGCTCGCTGACCGCCGCCACGCGGGCGACGACGGACTCGACGGTAGTCTCCGTGGGCATGCGGAAGGTGCGTTGCGCGCCGAGGGCAGGCGCTGATCCCGCCGGGGAAGCATCGGTCGGAACGGCCGTCGAGCGCCAGCGGCGTTCGTCGAGGGAGCAGTCGGAGACAAGGGACGGCGGCCCGAAATCGACCGTCGCGCCAGACTCCACGCGGTACAGGGACGAGGCTGCGGAGGCGGCGAGCTGCATCGACGCCGCGACCACGACGAAGCGCTCGGTTCCTTCCGGCGTCGCGAGGCGGAGCGAGGCGACGGCGGACCCCACCGGCACCTCGGCGACTTCGCCGGGCGCCAGCGTGAAGGGATCCCGGCGAGTGGCGTCGGCACCATCGACGCTCGCCGCGTCGATGCTCGCCGCGTCCGGAGCCGCGGCGTCGATGGACGCCAGTTCGGGTGGGCCGCACCCGACGGCGAGCACGCCGGCCATCGCGATCAAAGCCAGCTCGAAACGGTCGCCGCGCATCGCAGCGACCATCGCATGATCGTGCGCGAACACGCGTTCCCCGAGTCCTCCGGCGCCGAGGTCACACCGACCGCGGACAGCCGCCCGGAAGATCGTAGCCAGGTGGCTATTCCCGCCGGGCTTCGCGGCCGCCTACGACCGGGCGCATGACGTCCGCCCGCCTTCGACTCGCCGCACCGCCCTCCAAGCTCCTCCTGGTTCGCCGCGCCGCGCAGACCGCCGCGCTCCTCCTGGGCGTGACCCGCGCCGCCGCCGCCGACCCCTCGGACGGCGACGCGCCCGAGCGGCCGACGGTCAGCGCCGCCGCGACCGCCGAGAGCGGCGCGTTCCTGCCGATGGGCGTGCCCGCGCGCAACGACGCCCAGCGCGCGTACCTCTACCTCCAGGGCGGCTACGACGCGGCCCGCGGCGGCGCCGTGTTCGACACCACCGTCCAGGCGAACATCGTCGGCCCGCTCTCGCTCCGCGGCGGCGCGGCGTACGTCGGCCCCGATGGCACGCTCCGCCCGAGCGTCGCGCTGACCGTGCAGGCGCTCAGGCAATCGCAGCACGGCATCGACCTCTCGGTCTACGGCGGTTACCAGGCCCAGGGCTTCAACACCGTCCCGGCCGCCAACCTCGTCGTCGCCGTGGGCCGCACCTTCGGCCGCCTCACCCTGCTCTCCAACCTCGGCTACGGGTACGGCCTCGAAGAGGGCGAGCACTACGGCGAGCTGCGGGTCGCCGGCCTCGTGCGCGCGCTCCCCAACCTCCACGTCGGCCTCGACGCGCGCGGTCGCCTCGACCTCGAGCGCGACGCCGACGAGCCCGAGAATGAGCCCGACTTCGACGTCGTCGCCGGCCCGGTGGTCACGTGGACCGTCGGCCACCTCGCGGTGAGCGCGAGCGGCGGCGCCTCGGTCATCAAGTATCGCCTCTCCGACGCCCCGGTCACCGTCGGGGCGATCGGTCAGCTGCTCGTCGGCTCGTCGTTCTGACCGCGCCTCAATCGAGCCACCCGCGGCGCATCGCGCGCGCCACCGCCTGCGCGCGGTCCGAGACCTCGAGCCGCTCGAAGATCCGCTGGACGTACTTCTTCGCGGTCCCGACGCTCCACGACATGCGCTCGGCGATCTCGCGGTTGGTCAGACCATCTCCCAGGGAGCGCAGCACCTCCCGCTCGACGGCCGTGAGCGGCTCGTCCTTCGCGCCCGCTGTGGTCAACCGTAGGGCCGGGTCCACCGCCGTGTCGCCTGCCCGGACCGCATTCATCGCGTCGAGCAGGCGCTGCCGACCCGCGCCCTTCAGCAGGTAGCCCGACGCCCCCGCGTCGAGGGCGCGCCGCACCAGCGCAGGATCGTCGTGCATGCTGAGCACAAGCACCGCGATGCGTGGCACAGAGCGCTTGATGGAGAGCACCACCGCGACGCCATCCATGTCCGGCAGCTGCATGTCGAGCAGTACGACGTCCGGCGCGAGCGCGAGCGCCATCCGCACCGCGTCGGCGCCGGTGCCCGCCTCGCCGACCACCTCCACCGACTCGCCCAGCAGCATGCTGCGCAGGCCCTCGCGGACCACCGGGTGGTCGTCCACGAGCACCATCCGCAGCGGGGCTTCCGTCGTCACGGCACGGCCTCCGCGCGCAGCGGGAGCGTCGCCTCGACGGTGGTCCCACGGCCCCGCCCGCTCGCGATCGCACACTCTCCGCCCAGCAGGTGCGCCCGCTCCTGCATGCTCACCAGCCCGATCCCGCGGAGCCGCCCCCCGCTGGCCGCGAACCCCACCCCGTGGTCGCGCACCCGAAGCCGCAGCGCCCCCGACTCGCGCTGCAGCTCCACCTGCACGCGCCCGGCGCGCGCGTGCTTCACGGCGTTGCGGAGCGCCTCCTGCGCGATGCGAAAGGCAGCCGTCTCGACCGCTGCTGGCAGCCGATCGTCGCCGAGGTCGGAGTGAAACTCGACGGCCCACCCGGCCTCCCGCGCCGCTTCGTCGAGGGCGCGGCGCACGGCGACCGCGAGGCCGTCGGCATCGACCGCGGAGGGCTGTAGTGCGCGCAGCACCCGGCGGGTCTCGACCACGGCCTGGTCGAGGCGTTCGTTCGTCCGAGTGAGCTCGGCGACGGCGCGTGGGGCGTCCTGTTCGCGCGCGTCACGCGAGGTCTCGGCGTGCTGCTTGGCGCTCACGATGAGCGGGGAGACGGCGTCATGGAGCTCGTACGAGATGCGGCGTCGCTCCTGCTCCCGCGCGAAGAGTACGGACTCGACCATGCGAGCGAGGGCCTCTTCGTGCGCGGCCTGTCGCCGGAGCGCCCTGAGCACCACCCAGGCCGCCGCCAGGATGACGCCGACCTGGAGCGAGTGCATCGGCACCGCGAGCCAGAAGGTCGGGCCGCGCGGGACCTCCAGGAGGAACATCTCCGCGGCCTCGTAGGCGGCCATGGCGACGAACGTCGCGATGAGCGCGACCTCTCGGATCCAGCGGAGCGGCCGACGGGCTCGGGCGGAGGTTGGAATGGTCGGCTCCACGGGTCGCAGGATACCTCGGCAACGACCGCCCTGGCCGGAGCCCTACCGCGGGCAGTACCACGGCGGCAGCGCCGCGGGCGTCACGTGCCTGGTCGCGAGCGTGAACGCATAGAACAGCACGTCCTGCAGCAGCAGCACCGCGCCGAGATGGGCCACCGCCGCGACGAAGCCGCGGCGCGCGAAGAGCCGCGCCACGGACGGGATACGCGCGAGCCCGTAGGCCAGCGCGCCTGCGGCGGCGCCCGCCAGCAGCGCCAGGAGAGAGCGGCCGTACCAGTCCATCGCGAGCCCCTGGACGCGGCGGGCGAGCTCCCAGCGATGTTGCAGCGGGAAGTACCAGGGCACCGGCCAGCGGCCGAGCGCGCTCGCGAGGAACACCACCCCGAACACCAACCGCGCCACGAGGAACGCGAGGAACACCCGGTGGGTCGCCCGCACGTCACACGCTCCGGTACGAGACGATCACGACGCCGCTCACCACGTTGAACCACACCACGGCGGCCACGAAGGCGGCCATCCCGACGTAGACGCGCACGAGGGCCCGGTCGTCGGCTTCGGTCGTCAGCCTGCCCCCGACCGCGCCCATGCCGAGGGCCACGAGGAGCGCGATGGTCGCGAGGTTCTCCTTGATGTCGAAGAGGTTCGAGATCGCCGGGTGGTAGCGGTCGAGGAAGAGGGCGCGCACGTGGTAGCGGTAGGTCGGGTAGAGCAGCGCGCCGAGCGCGTAGGTGAGGGCGTAGGTGACCGCGACGACCAGGGCGTAGATGCGCTCGAGCCGCA
>CAIOSS010000516.1 GCA_903860995.1 uncultured delta proteobacterium
CGCGCCGAGCTCGCGGAGAGCCAGCGCTCGGACAACGCCGCCCCGGGCACCAACCCGCAGCGCAACCCCGCCCCGGCCCCGGGCGCGATCAACCCGCTCACCCGCAACAACATCGTCGCGGTCGAGGCCGAGTTCGACCGGCTCACCACCGATGTCACCACCACGCGCGCCAGCTACCAGGACCTCCTGCGCCGCAAGTTCGACCGCCAGGGCGACATGCGCCGCGCCGAGCTGAGCGGCGGCGAGCAGATCCGCATCCTCGACGCGCCCTCGCGGCCCATCGAGCCCGAGCCCCCGGGGCGCACCAAGATGGCGATGATCGTCTCGGTGCTCGCGATGATGTTCGCCCTGGGCACCGCGCTCATCTCGGGCTTCATCGACACCCGCATCTACGACCAGGACGACCTGCGCCGCTGGGGCGAGCTCGCCGAGCTGCCCTTCATCCCCGATCTGCACTTCGACGGCGCGGGCTCCACCGCCCGCTCCGTCGCCCCGCCCGCCGCCTGAGCGGCCGCTCCCGCACCGCGCGGGATTGCCAACGACCCCGCTGGGCATGATACATCGCGTGCCATGCGTGCAGCGCGCTCGATCCTCCTTGTCAGCCTCCTCTCCCTCCCGGCGTGCCGCTCCGCCCTCACCGGCCCTTGGCCGCCCGTCGAGTCGGGCGTCCAGGAGTACCGGGTGGGCTCCGGAGACATCATCCGCATCGCCGTCTTCGGCAACGCAGAGCTCGCGTCGCGCGTGACGGTGCGTCCCGACGGTCGCATCACCCTGCCGCTGCTCAACGAGGTCACCGTCGCCGGCAAGACCATCAACGACATCACCCGCGAGATCACCGAGGCATATCGCCGCTTCGTGCAAGACGCGCGGGTCTCCGTCGTCGTCGAGGAGGTGCACAGCTACCGGGTGTTCGTGACGGGCAAGGTCATCCGCCCGGGCGACTTCGAGTCCCGCATGCCGGTCACCGTGGTGCAGGCGCTCGCCCTCGCGGGCGGCGGCGCCCGCGGCGCCAACCTCGATCGCATCGTCGTGCTGCGCCGCGCCACAAACGGCCGCGAGGAGCGCTACGAGGTGTCCATCAACGACATCCTCGAAGGCCAGATGCAGCAGAACTTCACCCTGCGCTCGGGCGACACCGTCGTCGTCCCCTGAAGCACTTCCGGGCCGCAGACATGGGAGGAGAGAAGCTCTCCCCCCTCCCCGGCCCCTTTGATCCGCCCCCCCCTCGATCGTCAGTGATGAGCGCCGCCGTGCCCGTGCACGTGGCCGTGGGCGAGCTCCTCCTCGGAGGCCGCGCGCACGGTCTGGATGCTCACGTCGAAGTGGAGCTCCTGCCCCGCGAGGGGGTGGTTGGCGTCGAGGCTGACCTGGTCGCCCTCGATCGCGATCACCCGCAGGTGCAGCGGCTCGCCGCCCGGACCGACGCCCTGGAGTTCGAGGCCTACGCTGGGCTCCGGGCTCTTCGGCAGCCGACCGCGCGCGACCTTCATCACGAGCTCTTCGCGCCACTCGCCGTACCCGTCCTCGGGCTTCACCGTGACCTTCAGGTTGGCCCCGGCCGTCTTCCCCTGGAGGGCCTCCTCGAGGCCCGCCACGATGTTGCCGTGCCCGTGCAGGTAGACCATCGGCGAGCCCCCCTGCGAGCTGTCAATCACCGCCCCGGCGCCGTCGCGGAGCGTGTAGTCGAAGGCCACCACCGAACCATTCGCAATCGTCGTCATCGTCAGCTCATCTCCTCGGTGCTTGCGCCGGCACGCATCACCCGCGGCCGGGCGCAAGTTTCCGCGCAACCTGCCACCAAAGCCCCCGCGGCGTCGATGGCTACCTGACCCCAATTCCCCGACGAATCCTTGTGGGGACAATGTAGGTGTAGTTCCCTGGGGACACGAAGCATCACGGTCGCGATGACGCCCGGCAACCCTGTTGGAGGGGGCGCTGGAGGGTGGCCCGTTCCGTGCGCTCTTCGCGGGCGGTGTTCTCATGGACTTGATCCCTTCTCAGGGTCTGCGCAGCGTGGTCGTGCTCATGGTGGTGGCTTCGGCGTCGTTCAGCGCGCACGGCGTAGCGCGCGGGCAAAACCGCCCTGCGCCCGACGCCCCGGCGCCCTCCCCGACGCCCGCGCGGGGGACGCCGCGGGTCGTCCCGACGGCGCCGCCGACGCCGCGCTGCCCTGATGGAATGGCCCTCGCCGACGGGGAATACTGCACCAACGTCGACCAGCGCTGCCTCCGATGGCTCGACCCGGAGACCCAGATGCGCTGCGCGGAGTTCGCCCCGTCGCGCTGCACCGGCCGTCGCCGCCCGCTGTCGGTGTGCATCGACCGCTTCGAGTACCCCAACCAGCCGGGCGTACGTCCGCAGGTGATGGTGAGCTGGCACGAGGCCCGGCGCGCGTGCGAGGCGCAGCACAAGCGCCTCTGCACGCAGTCCGAGTGGACCTTCGCGTGCGAGGGCCCGGACATGAACCCGTACCCCACCGGGCTGCGCCGTGACCCCGACGTGTGCCGGATCGACCACCAGACCATCCGGCCCAACCGCCCGCGCCTGAGCAACCCGATGACCACCGCCGACGAGAGCGCCCGGCTCTACGAGGCCGTCCCCTCGGGGACCATGAACCGCTGCGTCTCGTGGTCCGGCGTCCACGACATGACCGGCAACGCCGACGAGTGGACGATCAACGAGTCGGGGCGGCCGTTTCAGTCCGCCCTCAAGGGCGGCTGGTGGGGTCACATCCGCGCGCGCTGCCGCCCGTCGACCATCTCCCACAACGAGGGCTTCGTGTACTACCAGATCGGGTTCCGGTGCTGCGCCGACCCGACCGCCCCGGCGCCCTGACCCGCCGCGCAGGCCGTTGCGGGCCGCGACAGCGTTGTCAGTATTCGCCCCGGCCCGCGATGCGGATGCGCGCCGCGGACTGTCGCTCGTCCCAGGGGTCGCCCTCCCGCCAGGCGACCTCGCCGCTCGTGCCCCAGCCCACCTCGCGCACGGTCGGTCCTTCGACGTTCATCCAGAGCATGCCCCCGTCCGAGCGCGTCGCCTGGTCGAGGCAGGCCACCCGGGTGGTCGCGCCGTTGTCCCAGTAGAGCGTCGCCGCGTGCGGAACGTGGATGTGCCCGCAGAGCACCCACGGCGGCCGCAGCCGGGTGACCAGCAGGGCCGCGTAGGGGTTGCCGACCTGCGGCCAGTGCGCCCGGCGGATGCCCCGCGCGCCCACCACCGCGACGGCGCTCTCGGTCCCGGCGATGCCCCGCGGCCACTCGTGCAGCAAGAGCAGGTCGGCGCCCGCGATGGCGCAGGCCACGTCGACGTCGTCCTTGCGGAAGTACCCCGCCTGCTTGTTGGTCTCGGCGTTACAGGCCGGCACCCGCGGGCGCAGGTAGCGGGTGGGCGCGTAGATGCCCGACAGGTACCCCACCCGCACGCCCTCGATGACCTGCGACCCGGCGCGGCCGAGGTAGGTCACCTTCGGGGCCAGCTCGCCCCCGTCGGGCATGAGGTCTAGCTCCTCGAAGCTCTCGTTGTTGCCGCCCACGAAGTAGAAGGGCCGGGACATCTCCCGCTCGCCCGTCGCGTAGGCCGCGAACTCCGCCGGCATGCTGCGCTTGGTGGCCTTGCGACGGTGGTCGTCGGGGGTCGCGAAGGTCTCGACGTCACCGACGCACAGCACCGCCGCCACGCGTTCGCCACGCGACTGTTCCAGCGCGTCGATCCACTCTTCGACGCGGAAGAACCTTCCGTGCACATCTCCGACCGCCGCCACGAGCATCTCGCGTTACGTGCGAGCCTAGCGCACTCGCGCCGCCGACGGGTCAGACAAGATATGTCCGGCCCGTGGGGACGATGCCCACCCGGGGAGAGGCCTGCGACCCGCAGGGCCAGAACCGCTGGAGACGCGAGGTTTTCGTGGTTCGAGACGGTCGCCGACGGCGGGA
>CAIOSS010000517.1 GCA_903860995.1 uncultured delta proteobacterium
ACCCCAGCGTCCAACGAGCGACCTGCACTCCATCGACGAAGGTCGGGCTGTAGTATCAGGTGGGGCGGTGGTTCCGGGGGAAGGCCTACGGCGAGGTGAACGTCACGGCGACCGAGAAGGGGCCCGACGCGCCGCTGGCGCCGTCGACGTAGAGGGCCCGCAGGCCCGAGCCGGGGGCGAGGCCCGTGGCGCGCAGCACCGACTGGAGCCCGCAGCTGTCGTCGTTGCAGAACGCCGCCGTCGAGTGGCCCTGCCGGGCGTGGAGCAGGGTGTTCCAGGTGGCGCGGGTGAGCGTCGGGGTGTTGCAGGTGCTCGCCCGCATCTCGCCGCCGCGGTAGTCGGGGCAGGTGGTGAAGTAGTACGTCACGTCGCCGCCGTCGCCGCCGCAGGTGCCGGCGACCCGGTTCGCCGCGCCCGCCGTCGTGCCCGTCAACGTGCGCGTGCCGGTCGCCCGGAAGGACACGGCCGTGTCCGAGGTGGGGAGAAACTGCACGTGCAGGTTGTAGCGCCCGGCGCCGCCCGACCCGGCCACGCCCAGGAAGTACACCCCGGGGTCGAGGCGCATCGCGAGCTGGCCCTGCCCGAGGGCGCACGCCCCGGCGCTGCAGCCGATCACGTTCGCCGCGGTGCAGGCGTCCCGCATCAGGAAGACCGACGCGGGGAAGTCCGAGGTGAACGCGTCGGCGTAGACGAGCATCGGCACGTCGAGGCTGAGGCTGTAGAACACGTCCGGCGAGCTCGCCCGGCGGGCGCCGCAGGTGGCCGTGACGGTGTGGTTCGCCCCGGCCGTGAAGCCCGAGAACGTCTGCTGCCGGCCGTACCACGGGAGGATGGGCGTCGCCCCCGCGCAGGTGTCGTTGCGCGGCGCCCCGGCGCCGCACAGCCTCGGGCTGCGCGACGGGTCGGCGCAGAGCGCGTCGAGCGCCGGGCCTACGTACAGGGTCGCCGCGGTGCCGCACAGCGCCGAGGAGCACACCGTGGCGGTATTGCACGTGCCGCCATCGGGCAGCGCCACGGGGTGGTAGTCGATGGTCTCCGAGGTGAGCCCGGGCGGGCGCACGCCGCCGATGAGGATGCCGGCCAGGGTGTACCCGTCGCTCTCGTAGACCCCGGAGCCCGAGTTGCCCCGGAAGGTGTCGAGCGACGAGATGAAGTAGTGGGCGTTGAAGTCGTTGTCGACCACGCTGCCCTCCATGTCGATCTTCGCTGGGATGCCGTAGGGGAAGCCCACGATCTTGACGTGCTGTCCCTGGTCGAGGGCACCCGTGACCCGGCGCACCGGCGCGGGCTGGAAGCGCGGCGTCGCGGGGTAGCGCAGGCGCACGATGGCGAAGTCGGGCTCGCCGAGGTTCACGTCGCCTCCCTGACGGACGACGACCTCGTCGCACTGATAGATATCCGGGGCCGCGATGGGGTAGCGCACGCCAGGCGCCGTGTAGTGGTCATTGAAGACGAAGCGGGTGCGCGCGCAGGTCGCCGCGTCGGGGACGCAGTGGCCCGCGGTGAGCACCAGGTCGTCGTCGATGAGCGTGCCCGAGCAGAACGCGTGGCGGCGCTGCTCGGCGAAGCGCTCGCCGGGGCACAGCCCGAGCGAGGAGCCCAGGGTGGGGCCGTCGAGCATGGTGGTCACGCCGTTCGCGGTGACGAAGAACGACTCGTCCACGAGGGCCACGGTGGCCTGCTCGGCGTAGCTGCGCATCCACGCGTTCTCGTGCGCGAACACCTCCTTCCGGTCATCGCCCTCCGAGATGAGCGGCTGCCCGCTCTGGGGTGCACCGATCGGCTCGACCGGGGCGCACGCGACGAGCGCGAGTGCCAGCAGCGACGCCGCCGACCCGGCGGGTCGATAGGTGTCCGCGGGCGCACGACTGTTGGGAACTTCCGTCTTCATGGTGTCAACTCCTCCGACCTCGACGGAGGGGGATTCGGGCAACGGTGGCGCGGCGCGGTCGAGGTGTCCGGCGATCGCCGTCACTCCCCGCTCCATCCCTCGACGCTCTCCCCCTGCGATCGGGTCGGAGCCGTAGCGGTTGCAGTCGACGTGCCCCGCGGCGGAGCGAGGGCGATCGTGCGTTGCGCCGCGCAGGGTGGGGGGGGCACGGGGTGCGTTGCGCGCGCACCGGCAGGGTCCACGGCGCCGGCTGCGTGTCCATTGGTCCGTTCGCTGCAACGCATCCGAGGCACCATGAAACACGCGTATGTGACCCTCCTGTGCGGCGGTGACGCCTACGAGCCTGGCGCCGAGGCGCTGGGCCGCTCCCTGCGCGCCTCGGGGACGGAGGTCCCCCTGGTGCTCCTCGCGACGCC
>CAIOSS010000518.1 GCA_903860995.1 uncultured delta proteobacterium
CCGTGCTCCAGCCGCGCCACTTCCGCCGCGTTCGCCGCGGGAATGATCACCGCCCTGCGCCCGTGACGCACGGCCGCGCTGAGTTTCTCGGCGACTCCGCCGACTGCGGAGACGTTGCCCTGGAGCGAGAGTTCCCCCGTCACCGCGAGCCCGCGACGGACCCCGCGCCCCGTCGCCGCCGAGAGCATCGCCAGCGCGAAGGCCAGGCCTGCGCTCGGGCCGTCCTTTGGCTCCGCGATGTTGACGAGGTGCACCGACATCTTCCGTCGCCGCAGATGCATCGGCGCGAGCTGGAATCCCGCGCCGAGGTGCAGGAGGGCGTCATAGGCCGCCTTCACCGAGTGCTCCAGCACTTGTCCGCGCAGTCCCGTGACCGAGAGCCCACCGCCCTCGACCGCTGCGCACTCGACAAAGCCCACGTCGCCCCCGCCGCGGTCGCTCACCAAGAGGATCGTGATCTTTCCGACGATCTCCCGCTGGTTGGCCTCGACGTCCGAGACCTCGATGTCGTCGCCCCCGAGCAGGTCGGGCGCGGAGTGCCGCGGCATGTCGGGGAACGAGATTGTCTTGGTCCGGTACTCCCCCGGCGCCATGCGCGTGAGCTGTACGTGGACGCGCTGCCGAAGCTCGACCGCGACGTGCAGTACCTGCTCGAGCGCGGACTTCTCGATGCGGAGGTTCGGGAACAGCATCTTCAGTAGGCCCGCGGCGACGCGCTGCACCGCGTTCTGGTCCCGGATCGTCGTGTCCGAGAGCCGGACATGCTGCTTGAGGTAGTCCTGAAAGGCCATCTCCTTCCGGAGTTCGCCGAGCACCTCGCCGAAGTAGTCCGAGAGGAGCCCCACACCGTCGGCGAGCACCTCCTCGCCGATCTTCGGCATCTCCCACCCCGGGATGAAACCGTGGATCCGGTCGGCGATCGCCGCGTCGCTAAGCTCTCGTGGCAGGGCCTCAAAGAGGTGCGTGTAGCGGCGCGAGGGGGTGCGGCCGTCGGCATCGAGGTCGAGGTTGCCGGTGAACAGGAAGCTGCAATCGGAGACGACCGAGCGCCCGCCGCGGCTGATGTTCCCCGACTCCATGTAGTCCTTGAGCGCCGCGACCAGGCTGCGGTCGGGGAAGGTCGTCGCGCCGATCTCGTCGAAGACGATCGCCTTCTTGCGCCCCACGATGCCCACCTGCTTGCGCTGCAGGTCGTAGAGCAACGCCGCGGGGGTGGCCCGGCCGCCGGCCAGCAGGTACACCCGCGCGCTCGTGTTGCGAAGAAGGTAGCTCTTGCCCGTACCGCGCGGGCCGAGCTCGATGAGGTTGGTGTTGCCCTGCGTGAGGGGCACGAGGCGCGTGAGCAGCAGGAGCTTCAGCCGCGTGTCGGGGAACGCCTCCGGGCGATACCCCGCACTGGTGATGAGCAGGTCGACCCACTCTTCGAAGGAGAACTCGGCGCGCGCCTCGCTGAAGCGCCGCATGTCCGGCCGCGTGAGCTGGTACGGCTTGAAGTCCTCCACGACGATCTGGGGGCGCTTGCCAGCGCGGTCGTACCGGAGCTGGCAACTCCCCCAAAGACCGCCGTACAGCAGCTCGGGATGACGCTCGCCGAGCGCCGCGTCGACCACCAGCTCCTGGCCGTCGAGCTGCGCGATGCGGCCGACGAATGCGTCCCGCTCGGGGCGCGGCTCCACGTCGAAGAGGGCGATCAGCGTGGCCGTCCCGTCCCGCATCAGGCGGCCGAGAAACTCGCCCTTGCGGTCGGCGTCGACCGAAAACTTCTGGATGCGCTCCCGGACGGACGGGAGGCTCAGGGTGGGGTTCTTGGTGCGGGCTTCTGCGAGCAGAAACTCCGTCACGAAGCGCGGCATCAGGTCGAAGCCGGCCTGGAGCGCCTGGCGCTTGTCGACCGCCAGCGGGCCGAAGACGTCCTCAATCTTTGCTCGAAGCTGGGCTTCCATGCTGTGCCTTTGTGGTGGTGGCGACGCTTGCCGTGATCATCAGTCGTCGAACATGCCCTTGAGGGCGCCCATATCGCGCTGGTTCGCGTCGTTGTTGACTGCCCACGACGGACGCGGTGCGTCTGCGACGTTCGCGTGACGCGAATCGTCGGGGGCTCTGGGTCGAAGTGCACTGCCCGGCCAAGAGGATCCCGTGTCGGCCGCCGACTGCGGGAGGTGAGGGTGTACCATAGGAGCAGGCGCCGAAGTCACGACCGGATTCTGGGGAAGGCGCGCGATCTCGCTCGCGCGTCGAACGACCTCCATCACCGCCTCCTCGTCGGAGTCCGGGTTGAGGCGCTCGAAGTCCAGCAGGAGCAGCGGCCACTCATCCGCACGGAGGACCTTCGTGAGCCTCGTCAGGCGCGGCCCCGCGTCGTGATTGCCCGCGACAAAGGTGTTGGCCGCGAGGCGCAGGAAGCGGTGCGAGCGCGAGTCAAGGTCGAGGGCCCGCGCCGCGGCGTCGATGAAGGCGTTGGGCCACGAGGGGTCACCGCTCCGCCCGATGGAGGGCACCGCGGTCAGAAACTCCAGCCGCAAGAGGGCGAGTTCGTAGGGGTTCGACGAAGAGGTGGGCGTAGCTATGGCAGGTGTGGGCCGGTCAGCGACGATCAGCAACGCGGGAACTGGAAGCGACGGCTGCGGGGACGCGGGTGGACCCCCATCAGCAGGCAAAGTCGGCACGACGGGATCGGGGGCCTCTTCCCCGCCCGTCTCGTGTGACTCATCCTCCCACTGCAGCCGTTCAGGGACGGCAAATGCCGTGGCAGGCGGCGACAGAGGTGTCAGCGGATCCACTGCAGTTGGCGCCGTAATCGCCGGAGCTAGAGCCATCTCCACGCTGGCCTCTTCCTCTTCCTCTTCCTCTTCCTCTTCCTCTTCCTCTTCCTCTTCCTCTTCCTCTTCCTCTTCCTCTTCCTCTTCC
>CAIOSS010000519.1 GCA_903860995.1 uncultured delta proteobacterium
CGGTCGCGCCCGCCGCCCCGTCGGTCCCCCAGCTCCCCACCTCGATCTGAGCCAGCGCACCGATGTCCTCCGCCCGATGCCTGTCCCCGTCGCGCGCCGCGGTGCTCGGCGCGATGCTTACCCTGTCGGGTATTCCCTCGGCCGCCCTCGCGCAGACGCCGCCCCCCGCGGAGACCTCCCCCGCGGAGACCTCCCCCGCCGCCGTCGCCGCGCAGGCCCGCTTCGACCGCGGCCGCGCCCTCTTCCTGCAAGACCGCTTCGCCGAGGCCCTCCCGGAGTTTCGCGCCTCGCTGGAGACGTTTCGCAGCCCCAACACCCGGCTCTACGCCGGGCTCTGCCTCCAGCGCCTCGGGCGCCTCGCCGAGGCCCACGCCGAGCTCTCCCGCACCCTCTCTGAAGCCGATGCGCTCGTCGCCACCGACCGCCGCTACGAGGGCGCCCGCGACCTCGCCCGCCGCGGCGTCGCCGAACTCGACCCCCGCGTGGCGCAGCTCTCCGTGCGCGTGGTCGACCCGCCGCCGGGCGTGACGGTGCGCGTCGGCGACGCCGCCCTCGACGCCTCGGCCCTGGGGGTCGCGCTGCCCTACGACCCCGCGGAGGTGATCGTGCGCGCCGAGGCTCCGGGCTTCGTGTCAGCGCAGCAGTCGGTGCGGCTGACCGCGGGCGGACGGGCGTCCATCGAGCTCGCGCTCCGGCCCGCACCCCCGGCGACGAGCGCGCCCGTGGCCTTCCCAGACGGGACCGCGCCGAGCACCCGCGGCGGGGGCGTCCGGGTGGCGGGCTTCGTCATCGGCGGCCTCGGCATCGCGTCGCTGGTCACCTTCGGGGTGCTGGGCTCGATGGCCTCCTCGGACTTCGACGAGCTCTCGCGGGTGTGCCCGCGGCCCGCGTGCACGGCCGAGCGGGTGCGGCAGATCAACGACGGCGAGCAGCTCACCACCATGGCCAACGTGACCCTCGGCGTGGGCGCGGCGGCCCTGGTGGCAGGCGTGGTGATGATCGCGGTGGGAGGGCGGCGCGCGGTCGGCGAGCGAGCGACCCAGGCCTACGTCGACCCGACGCTCGGAACGGTGGGGGTGCGCGGTGCGTTCTGAGCGCGTGCGGTGGGGTGCGCTGATGGCCGCGCTGACGCTGGGCGGCTGCGCGTACGAGTGGGACTCGCTGCGGCCCGGGCCCGACGCCGGAGGGACCCCCGACGTGGGCACGCCGAGGGACACCGCGGCCGACACCGGGAACGCGACCGACGCGGTCGCGGACGCGCGCGTCGACGGCGGCGCAGCGGACACGGGCGCGACGGACGCGGGCCCGGTGGATGCGCCGATCGCGATGGACGTGATCGATGTGCCGGTGGTGATCGACAGCGGACCACCGGACACGGGCCCGCTGGACACCGGGCCCCTGGACACCGGGCCCCTGGACACGGGCCCGCGGGACACGGGCCCGCGGGACACCGGGCCCCTGGACACGGGCCCGCGGGACACCGGACCCGTGGACACGGGGCCGCGGGACACCGGGCCGCCCGCGTGCGTGGGGTCGCAGTGCCCCTGCGCGCCGACGACCCCGGCGGGGTGGTGCGCCATCGGGGCGGCGTGCATGGGCGGCACCTGCGTGGTGGGCCCCACGGCGGGCTCGCTGGTCATCACCGAGATCATGAACGACCCCCTGGCGGTCGCCGACCCCCTGGGGGAGTGGTTCGAGGTCTACAACCGCGTCGAGACGCCGGTCGACCTGCGGGGGCTGCGGGTGCGGGGCAACGGGACGGAGATGTTCGAGGTCACCGGGGCGAACCCCGTGGTGGTCGCAGGGCGCGGGTACGCGGTGCTGGGCGCGAGCGGCGAGACGGCCGCCAACGGCGGCGTGGCGATGACCTACGTCTACGGCAGCGCCGCGATGAACCTCTCCAACAGCAGCGACGTGATCACCCTGCTCGCGGCCGACGGGTCGACCATCGACTCCGTGGCGTACCCCGCGAGCGGGTGGCCCGAGACGATGGGTCGCTCGAAGGCGCTGCGCCCGGCCATCCTCGACGCGAGCATGAACGACGTCGCGGTGGCCTGGTGCCCCGGGGGGCCGGCCTTCGGGGCGGGCGACTTCGGCACGCCGGGCGCGGCCAACGTCTGCCAGTAGGGAATCTTGGGGTGAGGTCTCCCCCTCAGCGGATGGCCACCGACTCCAGGTGGAGGTGCGTCGTCTGCGTCGCCCGCAGGCGCACCCACCGGGCGGCCACGGGCTCGATGCGCAGCTCCCAGCGCGCGAAGGTCTCCGCGCGCCGCCCGACCTCGCGCCAGGTCGAGCTGTCTTCGGAGACCTCCACCACCATCGGCACCGCGCGGTCGTCGCAGCAGTCGCCGCGGTTGACCACCGTCACCTCGCGCACGTCGACCACCCGGTCGAGGTCGAAGCTCACCCACGGCGACAGCTCCACCGCCGTGTGGAAGAACACCGGGATCTTGAAGTCCGGCGGCGCGAAGCCCCGCCCGGTGGCCTCGTAGCCCACCGCCGCGCTGCTCGTGGACCATCGTGCGTCGGGCGCCCGGTCGGGGTGCGTCGCGTACCACACCGCCTTCGGCGCCGCGGCCAGCGCCGCCAGCGCCACCAGCAGCCCGCCCACCCGCGTGAAGCGCTGCGCCCGCAGCGGGTCGAGGTCGCCGCGCGCCCGCGCCAGCTCGTCGAGCATCGCCCCAACGGAGGCCCGCGCCGCCTCCAGCTCGCGGCGCGCATCGGTCGCGGGTGCGTCGTCCGGGCGCGTCGTGCCCAGCGCGCGGTGCGCCTCGCGGGCTGCGTCGCGGTAGAGGGTGAGCGCCACGCCCACCGCCTCGTCAGAGGTGCCGTCGGCCCCGTCGGTCCACGGCTCGCGCTCGGCGAGGTGGCGCTCGGCGAGGCCCGCGAGGGTGCGCGCCCGCCCGGCGCTCTCCCGCGCGTCGGCGTCCATCGACCGCGCGTCGGCGCTCGCCCGGCGCATGGCCTCCGGGCGCCACAGCCACTCCACCAAGCGCCCCCACCCCGCGGCGGTCGCGGCGCGCCCGATCGAAGGTCCGGCCCCCGTCTTCGTCATTGGATCTCCGCCGCCCGATACCCTATTTCACGCCGCGATGCAGCGATCATCCGCGACCCCGCCTGCGCCCGGTCTCCCCCCGCACGATCCGTCGGGGTGGATGCCGTGGCACGTCGCGCTGGCGCTCGCCATCACGGCCTGCGGGCTCGCGCTGCGCTTCGTCCACGCGCGGACCTTCCTCTCCGCCGGCCACGCGTCGGACTACGAGTCCGCCATGCAGGCCGTGCGCTGGGTCGACACCCACCGCCGGCTCTTCGACGCGGGCGACGAGCTCCACGTCGGCTACCACGCGCCGCTCTGGTACGTCGCCGCGGCGGCGGTCTTCCACGCGAGCCACGCCGTGCGCCCCATCGCGTACCTCTCCGTCGGCGCCTGGCTCGTGCGGCAGTGGGTGCTCGCGAAGATCGTCCGCGCCGCCCTCCCGCGCCGCCCGGTCGCCGGCCTGCTCTCGCTCGCGCTCTCCGCGGTGCTGCCCATCGGCGTGCTCGTCGACGGCAAGATCTACAACGAGGGCCTGCACGCCGCGCTCTTCGCGGTCGCGCTGTGGTTCCTGTTCAAGATCGAGCGCCAGGGCGCGGTGGACCCGCGCGCCGTGCGCCGCCGCGACGCCCTCGCCTTCGGCGCCTTCGCCGGGCTCGCGATGCTCACCAAGACCACCGCCCTCGTGCTGCTCGTCTGCTTCGCGGCGCTGCTCGGCGCGTGGGCGTGGCGCGCGGGCCTCGGCCGCCTCCGCTCGGTCACCCGGCCGCTCGTCGAGCTCGGGCTCGCGGGCGCCGGGGGCTGGCTCGGCGTCGCCGGCTGGTGGTGCGTGCGCAACTACCGCAAGTTCGGCCACCCCTTTCCCCACCAGTACATGCTCCGGCAGGTGGCGGTGTTGCACGACCACCCCATCGTGGCCGAGCCCCTCGCGTACCGGCGCCCCATCGGGTGGGCGCTGCCCACGCAGTTCGAGTGGCTCGGCTGGCCCTACGGCCCCTGGAGCCGCCCGAATTTCTGGGCCAACCTCGTCGGCGGAACCTGGTCCGACATCCTCCACCGCGGCCTCTGCCGCTCGCGCCTTCCGGGGCCCACGGTGACCGCCTGGCGCGACGCCACCCGCGTCAACTTCGCCTGCCTCGACGCCTCCCGCTGGTGCATCTGGATCGGCTGCGCCCTCACCGCCCTCACCGTCTGGGGGGCCCTCGCGCTCGCCCGGCAGTACCTCCGCACCCGCGGCCGCAACGGCTCGCTGGTGGTGCCCGCCAGCGTCGCGTCCACGGTGCTCCTGCTCCTGGCCTTCGGCGCGGCCTACCCCTTCGACCACCACCCGGTGATCAAGGCCAACTACGCCCTCTGCGCCTCGACGCCGCTCTGCGCGTGCTTCGCCTTCGCCGTGTCCGCCGCGGGCCGGGGGCCGCTCGGGCGCCTCGCCGAGGGGGCCGTCGCGCTGGGCGTCGCGGCGGTGGGCGCGCTCGTCGCCCTCCAGGTGATGGTTTTCTGAAGCGCGGCAATCGTCCGGGGAGGGGTGCCGGGCGGGTGGAGCCCGGGCGCGGAGTGGAGTAAGCGTACGCCCCTCTCATGAGCAATGTACGTGTCGGCACCGCGGGCTTCGCCGTTCAGCGGGAACGTTATCAGTCCAAGCTCCGCTTCGTGGAGTTCACCCTGCGCCAGCCGGTGCCCTCGCCCAAGGTGCTCGCGGGCTGGCAGCGCTCGTCGCCCGAGGGCTTCACCTTCGCCGCCGTCGCCCCCGACTCGCTCTACGGCGAGCGCGACTGGCCCATGCGCGACCCGGTCAAGCTCCAGTCCGAGCTCGACCGCTTCGGCAACCAGGTCAACGCCCTCGGCGCCCGCGTCGTGGTGCTGCGCACCCCCCTCGCCGTGTCGCCCGGCAGCGTGGCCCTCAAGCGCTTCCTCCCGGTGCTCGAGCGGGCGCGCAGCTTCGGCGCCGTGCTGGTGTGGGAGCCCGCCGGGCTCTGGGAGCGCGAGGAGGCCCTCGCCGTGGCCAGCGACTTCAACGCCGTCGTCGCGGGCGACCCCCTGCAGAACCCCCCCGAGGAGAACATCGTCTACGCCCGCATGCGCGGCCTCGGGTCCGACCAGCGCTACACCATGGGCCGCCTCGAGGCCCTCGCCGAGCGCATCGCCGGGGCCGACGAGGCCTTCGTGGTCTTCGACTCGGGCTCCGCGTGGCGCGAGGCCTGCGGCTTCGCCAAGCTGTCGGGCGAGCTGCTCGCCTCCAGCGGCGACGACGAGGACGACGACCTCGACGAGGGCGACGACGACGAGGCCGACGAGGACGACGACGACCTCGACGAGGACGGCTGAGCCGACGATGCGCAACGCGGTCATCGCGCGCGACACGGTCGCCCAGGCGGCGGCGCAGTCCATCCTCGCGGAGGAGGGCACCGCCGTCGACATGGCCCTCGCGGGTCTGCTCGCGGGCGCCGCGCGCGCCTCGTCGGCGTCGCTGCTCGGCGCCGCGGGCGTGCTGCTCGCCGGCCCCGGCATGGGGCTGCACTTCATCGACGGCCGCGCCCGCGCCCCGGGCATCGGCACCGTGCGGCCGAAGTCCGTCGAGTCGCCCGGCGACGCCACCCGCGCGGCGGTCCCGGGATTACTGGAGTGTGTATTGGCGACGCACGCGCGCTTCGGCTCGCTGCCGCTCTCGGTGATCACCAAGGCCGCCATCGCGGCCATCCGCGAGTCGGGCCCCGACGCCGCCACCAAACAGCGCCTCGCGGTGCTGGAGCAGTTTCACCGCACGGGCATCGCGGTGCTCGAGCGCGTGGGGGTGCTGCGGGCCATCCTGGAGTCCGTCGGCCCGGTGGCCGCGGGCACCTTCACCGTCGACGACCTCGCGCCCCGCGCGGCGCCGGTGGTCTCGCCCATCCCGTGCACCGACGGGTCGCACGAGGTCGCCGTGCCGCCGCGCTACCGCGCCCGGCCGAGCGCCCACGCCCCGGAGGCGCTGCCCGCCATCGGGGTCGAGAGCCTCGTGGTGGCCGACATGCACGGGGTCATCGTGACGGCCGCGTGGCTGGTGGCGCCGCCCGCCATCGCGCTCCCGGAGGTGCCGGGCCTCGCGCTCGCGGCGCTGCTGCCGGTGCCCCGCAAGGGTGTCCCCCGCTGGCGGCCGGGCACGCCGCTGCCGTCGCCCCTGCCGCTGGCCATCTGCCGCGCGGCGGGCCGGGCCTGGGCGGGCCTCGGGGTGTCGGGCCACGGCGACGTGGTCACCCTGCGCGACGAGGCCATCACCGCGCGCCTCGCCAACGTCGGCATCGCGTGCTCCCTCGGCGAAGGAGGCTCGGCCGTGAGCCGCGACGCCGTGGCGCTGTGGATGATCCGCGACGCGGCGGGCGACAACGTCGAGGCCTCCATGACCTCCCTGGGGTGAGGTCGGCGCGATGCTCTCCCGGTAGGTTTTCCCGCGCGGGGGAAGTATCGTCCCGCGCGTGAACCGACCGTCCCTGCTCTCCTTTGCGTGCGCCCTCGGCGCGGGTCTCTTCGCTCCGGGACTGGGCGCGCAGCCGCTGCCGCCGGGCGCCCCGTCGCCGTCGCCCGCGGTGGCCGCGGCGCGCGAGATCACGGGCGACACCCCCACGGGCTTCTCCTTCGGGTCGTACGGCCGCGTCGGGGTGGCGAGCGACCTGCGCGGGCGCACCGGGCGGCCGAGCGCCATCGTGGCCTTCGGCCCGCGCCTCGACCTGCCGCCCTACGCGGAGGTGCAGTTCAACTACGACGCGCGCTTCGGGCACGCGCGCTGGCGGGCGGTGACCACCCTCGCCATGAACGAGAACCTCTTCCACTTCACCGGCCGCTTCGACGGCACCTTCGCGGTGCGCAACCTGTACCTCGAAGAGACGGGGGTCGGCAGCGACGACCTGTCGCTCTGGGTGGGCTCGCGGATGTACCGCGGCGACGACGTCTACCTGCTCAACTTCTGGCCGATGGACAACCTCAACATGGTCGGCGGCGGCGCGCGCTACAACGCCGGCAACCACGTGGTGCTCCAGGCCGCCGTCGGGATGAACCGCCTCGACGACCCCTACCAACTCCAGACCATCAGCGTCGCGCCGCGGGACGGCTTCGGGCCGCAGACGGCCTTCCTGCTCGACCGGCCGCGGGTGCTCGGGGCCGCGAAGGCGACCTGGTACTCCGTGGGGCGCACCGCGCGCGAGGGGCTGAAGCTGTCGGTGTACGGCGAGTTTCACGCGATGTCGTCGGGCGTGCGGCAGCTCAACGACGCGGGCGCGCGGGTCGAGCTGCCGGGCGACGGCGGCTGGGTGCTGGGCGCGCAGGCGGGGCTCTACCGGGGGTCGTCGTTCATCAACGTGTTCGTGCGCTACGCCCAGGGGCTCGGGGCCTACGGCGACCTCGACGTGCCGGTCACCCTCGCGAGCGCCCGCACCTCGGCCCGCGCGCAGGACCTCCGCGTGGCCCTCTCGGGCAACTGGGAGCGCGGGGCCTTCGCCCTGATGGTGGGCGGGTACTTCCGGTACTTCCGCGACGCCGACGCGGGGGTGTTCTCCCGCGACGCCCTGGTGGAGGGCGCGATCGCGGCGCGGCCCATCGTGTGGTTCGGCAACTACGTCGGCCTGGCGGGCGAGGTCAGCTACCAGCGCATCGTGTACAACGCCATCGACCCGGCGACGGGCAACGGGGCGCTCGCGGGCTCGGTGCTGCGCTTCGCGGCGATGCCCTTCGTGACGCCGGGCGGCCGCGGGAGCTACACCCGCCCGCACCTCCAGATCATCTACGCGGCGAGCCTGCGCGACGGCGGGGCGCAGCGGCTCTACGCGCCCGACGACCCCTTCGGCTTCAACAGCGTGGAGCACTTCCTCGGGGTGGGCACCGAGTGGTGGTTCAACAGCAGCTACCTGTGAGCCCGGGCGCCCCGCCGGGGCGGCGCCGGGTCGCATGACCGCGCCGCGCTACCGCATCCCCGCCGCGCCCCACCGGGTGGAGACCGAGGTGCTCAAGAGCCGCTTCATCGCCACCGTCGAGCGCGTCACGAGCGCCGACGAGGCGCGCGGCTTCGTCGAGCGGGTGCGCGCCGGGTTCGCCGACGCGAGCCACCACTGCTGGGCCTACGTGGTGGGCCCGCCGGGCTCGACCGCGTGCATCGGGATGAGCGACGACGGCGAGCCCCACGGCACGGCCGGGCGCCCGATGCTCAACGTGCTGCTGCACGCCCCCGTCGGCGACCTCGCCGCGGTGGTCACCCGCTATTTCGGCGGAACCCTCCTGGGCAAGGGCGGCCTCGTCCGGGCCTACGCCGGCGCGGTGCAGCAGTGCCTCGCGGAGCTTCCCACGGTCGAGCACGTCGAGCGCGTCACCCTCTCGGTGGAGATCGAGTACGCGGGCATCGACCCCTTCCGGCGGATGCTCGGCGCCCACGAGGCCGAGGTGATCGCCGAGGAGTTCTCGGTGACCGCGGGCTACCGGGTGCGCCTCCCGACGACGCGGGTGGAGGGCTTCCGCGCGGCGCTGCTCGACGCCACCTCGGGCGACGCGCTCATCGAGCGGCTCCCGTAGCCATCGCCTCGCCTGGGCCTGGTCGCGCGTGTACGGTCCCGTCTCCGTGATGCGCGCCGCCGCCCGGCCCCGGTCCGTCCTCGTCGCCGCCCTCGCCACCCTCGTCGGCACCGCCCTCGCCCAGCAGCCCACGGCCCCGGCGCCCCCGCCCTCGACCGCGCCGGTCGACCGCGCGCGCTTCGTCCAGGTCGACGGGCGGCGCTTCGTGCTCGGCGGCCGCGGGTTCCGCTTCGTCGGCGCCAACGCGTCGGTGATGCACGGTGTTCCGCACCGCGAGGCCCTCGACGCCACCCTGGACGCCGTCGCGGCCGACGGCCTGCGCGTCGTGCGCGTGTGGGCCCTCGGCGAGCAGCCCGAGGGCTCGCAGCCCTGGACCCGCGATTTCGCCTTCCGCGTCGGCCGCGGGCTCTGGGTGGAGGAGAGCTTCGCGCACCTCGACCGGGTGCTCGACGCCGCCCGGGCCCGCGGGCTGCGGGTCATCGTGGTGCTCGCCAACCGCTGGGGCGACTACGGCGGCGTGCCCCGCTACCTCGCGTGGGCGGGCGTCCCCCTCCCGAGCCCCGTCGGCGCGCTGCCCGAGCACCTGCTCCGGGCCTTCTTCGGCGAGCCCGCGGCGCGGGCGCTCTACCGCGAGCACGTCGAGCACGTCGTCACGCGCGTCAACGCGCGCACGGGCCTCGCCTACCGCGACGACCCGACCATCATGGCGTGGGAGCTCATCAACGAGTCCGAGGCCACGCGCCGCGGCCGCGAGGGGTTGGTCGACTGGACCCGCTCGATGGCCCGCTACGTCCGCTCGCTCGACCCGGTGCACCTCGTGGCGGCGGGGCACATCGGGTACTCCCGGGCCGAGCAGCGCGACACCTGGCTCGCCGTGCAGCGCCTCCCGGAGATCGACTACGCCGACGCGCACGCCTACCCCACGCAGTTGCGCAGCGTGCGCTCGCTCGCGTCCCTCGACGACTTCGTCGACGACCACGCGCAGCTGGCCCACCACGTCGTCGGCAAGCCCTTCGTGTGGGGCGAGTTCGGCTTCACCGCCCTGCACCCGACGCTCCTCGGGCTGCCCCGCGCGCGGTGGTTCGAGCGCTTCCTCGCGCGCTCCGAGGCCGACGGCGTCGACGGCGCCCTCGCGTGGATCTACACCCCGTCGGGGCAGCGCCCCAACGAGCACGGGCTCTACGTCGACGCCGCGGCGGCCCCGCGCACCCGCGACCTGCGCGCCGTCCTCGCCCGCCACGCCGCCCGCTGGAGCGCGGGCGAGGCGTCCCCGTCCAACCCCCGGCTGGGCGCGGCGCAGGGGGCGACACCGCTGTGGTCGACGCGCTGGCCGGCGACCGGACCCGGGCAGGCGGGCGTCGTGGCAACGGTGCGCGGAACCTCCGCGCGGTGGTCCATCGCACCGGAGTCCTACGCGGCCATCGAGGCGGAGAACCTCGGCCGCTGGGACGGCTTCTCCGTGATGCACGTCTACGGCAGCGGCGCGGCGCGCTTCACCTACCGCCTCCGGGTGGGCCCGGCGGCCCGTCGGGCGGCGCTCGGCGCTCGGCGGGTGCGGGTGCGGGTGCGGGCGAGCTCGGAGCTGCCCGGGCGCGGCGAGGGCAGTACGGCGGACGACGTGACGACCCTGCGCGTCACCCTCGACGGGGTGACGGTGGGGGAGGCCACGGCGCCGCTCGACGACGGCGCGGGGCGATGGATCGAGGTCGCCAGCGAGGACCCCGCGGTGCTCGCGGCGCTGCGGAGCGTGGGGGTGCACACGCTTCGCCTGGAGGTCCCGGAGGGACCGCGGGCCAACGGGCTGTGCGTGTACGGGCAGGCCACCGGCGTGGAGCCGGTGCCCGAGGGCTCGGGGGAGCTGCCGGGGAGGGTGGTGATCGCGCTGGAGCGCTGAGGGTCAGTACGTGCCCACCGTCGCGGCGGGGGTGGCCACGGCGCCGCTCGCGGCCGGGCAGGCCACGCCGTTGAGGGTCGCGCACTCGATGCGCACGCGGCCCACGGCGCCGGCGCCGCCCACGCCCGAGGAGCTCACGTTCGAGGCGCCGCCGCTGGCGGTGATCAGCCCTGCCGTCACGGTCACCGTCCGGCCCGCGAGGAACACCGAGCCCCCCGCGCCGCCCGCCCCCGCGCCCTCGTAGCCGCCGCCCGCGCCCCCTTGGGCGCCGTTGGAGGCCACGTCGCCGGTCACGGTGAGGGTGGTCGCCGCGAGGAAGACCACCGCGCCGCCCGCGCCGCCGCCGCCCGAGGCCACGTCGCAGTTGCCGCCGCCGCCGCCTCCGCCGCTGCCCGGGAACATCTTCGCCAGCGTTACCGCGCCGTACGCCCCGCCGCCCGCGCCGACACCCGAAGCGCCCGTGCCCGTGGCGCCCGCGGCGCCGTGCC
>CAIOSS010000520.1 GCA_903860995.1 uncultured delta proteobacterium
ATGCGGTCTTTCACGTCCGCGGTGGACATGAGCTGGGCCTTCTCCTCGACGGGCGCGTCGAGGTTGGCCGCCACGAGGTCGGCCAGGGCGCCCGGCTCCTGGATGGAGTCGATGAGCGACTGGGCCTCGCGCGGCAGCTCGGGCATCAGCTGGATGACCTGCTTGGCCACCTCGCGCAGCGACATCGCGAGGGCCTCGGCCTCGACGTCGTCGATGACCGGCGTCTCCTCCACACGCACCACCTTGGCGCGGAGGTAGGGCCCGTGCTGCGTGATGCCCGCGAGCTTGATGCGCGTGAGCCCCTGCAGGATGAGGGAGTAGTTGCCCGTGGAGTGCTTCAGGCTCTTGAGGACGCGCGCCGCGGCCCCGACGGGGTAGAGGTCCCCTTCGCCGGGGTCGTCGATGTTGGGGTCGCGCTGCGCGAAGATCGCGATGACGGGCTGGGAGAGGTTTTCGAGGTCCTCGACGAGCGCGACGGACTTCTCGCGCCCTACGTCGAAGGGCGCCACGGCCCCGGGGAACAGCACCGCGTTGCGGATCGGCAGCACCGGCAGCTCGTCGCCAAACTTCAGGTCGTTCTCGTCTGGGGTCTGTCCCCCACGCTTGCGCTCGGGCATTCGATCACCTCGGCTGCGCCGCAGAAACAACGCTCGCCCGAAGGCATCGTACCCGGACGCGCGCACCAAGCGCGCACCGCCACGCGACCTCGAAAACGACCGCCTCTGCGGCGTGTCGTCGGACCTTAGTCACTTGACCCCCGCATGGCAACGGCACTTCTCGCGCCAGCGCCCGTCCCTGCGTCAGCGCGCGGTGGCGGCCACCGCCCAGGCCCTCGCCGCGCAGTCGGTGAGCCCGCAGGAGAAGCCCATGAAGCTCGTCGAGAAGCTGCCCGTGAAGCGCGCGGCGGTCGAGAAGGTTCCTTCGAGGGTGTAGGTCTCGTTGCAGTCGCCCGCCATGGTGCCGCTGACGCGGAAGCGCCCGGTCGCGTCGGGCACGTTGCCCGTCATCGACACCGGGCCGCCGTTCACCGTCATCGCCGACCCCGTCACCACGAACTGCATCTGCCGGAAGCTGAACATCACGACCGGCGCGCCGAAGGCCGAGCACGCGTAGGTGACCGCGACCTCGAGGTCGTAGACCCCGGAGCGCACCGTGGTCCCGGCGCACGACGGGTCGGTCGTGTGGGTGCACGCCTCGCCGGACCCCTCGACGCAGCGGTCGATGGTGCACGCCACGCCGTCGTCGCAGGCCACCGTCGCGCCCGCCACGCAGGCCAGCTCGGAGCACCGCTCCGCGCCGTTGCAGCGCATCCCGTCGTCGCAGTCCCGGTCGCTCGCGCACGCCCGCTCGGCGATGCACCCCATGCCCGCGATGCACCGCCGGCCGGCGCCGCACCGGGCGTTCTGCGGCACGTGGGCGCATCGCCCGTCCACCCCGCACACGTCGTCGGTGCACGCCTCGCGGTCGTCGCAGTCGGCCGGCGCGCGACAGCGGGTCGGCGTGACGTCGCCCGCCACGCAGCCCCGCGCGGCGTCGCACCGCTGCCCCGCGGCGCAGCGCTCGTCCTGCGTCACGCTCCGGCACACGCCCTCCACCAGGCAGGCGTCGCGGGTGCACTCCACCCGGTCGTCGCACTGCGCCGTGCTGGTGCAGGCGACGGCGCCGGCCGGCGCGCACCCGCGGCCCGGGAGGCAGGTCATGCCGCCGGGGCACATCGCGCTGTCGCCGACGTGCGCGCAGGTGCCGTCCACGGTGCACAGGTCGCGGGTGCAGGCGACGCCGTCGTCGCACTGCGCCGCGCTGCGGCAGCCCCCGTCTGCCGCGCCCCCGTCGGCGGGCAGCGAGCGCCCCTCGTCCCCGCCGCATCCCCACAGCATCAGCAGCGCCAGCACCGATCGTCGACCCATCGCCCGCCTCGCTTTCAACGCCGCGTCCCGCTGACCTCGCCGAACTGCGCGAAGCACCCGTTGGTGACCGCGCAGCTGTCGAAGGCGAGGTTGTACGAGCCCGTGAACCGCCCCTCGGCCGTGAAGCTGCCGCTCAGGGTGTAGCGCCACTGGCAGCCGCCGCGCGACTCGCTCCCTGTAGCGGTGAACATCCCGCCGGACGGCGCGGGGCCCGAGAGCGCCGCGGGGAATCCCGTCACCGTCACCGACCCCGCGGCCACCGCGAGGGTGACCTGCGAGACGGGTCCGATCGTCCCCGCGCCGCAGGAGTACCGGATCGCCGGCGCGAGGGCGTAGGCGCCCGACGTGACCGCGCCGCCGCCGCACATCGCGATCGGCGGGTGCTCGCAGCGCCCCGTCGACTCAGTGCAGATGTCACCGGTACACGGGTCGCCGTCGCCGCAGTCGGGCGCCGTCCCCGCCGCGCACGCGCCGCCCGCGCAGCGCTCGACGCCGTTGCAGAACACCCGGTCGTCGCAGTCGCCGTCGGCCCCGCAGCGCCCCATCGCCGCGCAGCCCGTCGCGAGGCACGCCATGCCGGGGCCGCAGCGCGAGTCGTCGCGCACGCTCTGGCAGGTGCCCCCGGCGACGCAGAGGTCCTGCGTGCAAGGGACCCCGTCGTCGCAGCCCGCGCTGCTGGTGCACGCGCGCATCGCCGCGCATCCCTGGCCGGGGAAGCACCGCTGGTCGGCGGGGCAGCGTGACTGCACCGGCGCGTGCTCGCAGCGCCCGCCGATCACGCACGCGTCGTCGGTGCACGCGAGGCCGTCGTCGCAGTCCGTCTGCCGCGCGCACGCCGGCGCCGGGCCCACGTCGGCGGGGGCGTCAGCCCGGGCGTCGGTCGCGACCGCGCCGCTGTCGGCACCACCCACGAAGCGATCCGGGGTCTCGCCTCCGCAGTGAACGAGTCCGAGCCCGCAGAGCAACGCCATCCCACGCATCGCGGGCGATGGTATCGCAACCTTCCCCTCTCCGGGGGCGTCAGTACCAGCCGCTCGCGGCGGGCATCGGCGGGAACGACAGCCGCTGGTCCATGCGGCGGTCGTCGGCGAGCTCCTCGAAGTAGCGCCGCCACCCTGGCACGCCCTCCACCAGCCGCAGGAACACCGCGCTCGGCAGCACCAGCACCATCGCCCCCGCGGTGGCCGTCACCGTCGCCGTCACGGGTACACCCTCCAGCAGCGAGATCTCGCCGAACACGTCGCCGGGCCCGAGGTCGGCGAGCGGCGCCGGACCGTTGGGCGTCGCGCGGGTGACCGTCACCGCGCCGTGGAGCACCACGTGCAGCCCGCTCCCCTGCTCGCCCTCGCGGAGCAGCACCTGCCCCGCCGCGACCGCCCGCGGCTCGAAGCGCGACGCGAGCTGCAACCGCTGCCCCGGGTCGAAGGGCTCGAACATCGGGTGCGTGTCGAGCAGGCGCTGCACCAGCCGCTGCCGCATGAAGCGCTCGAGCGCCGCCGCGATCAGGGGTAGCTCCCGCGCCGCCGCGGTGAGCGCGGCGCGGCCGAAGACCAGCACGTCGGAGGGCTCCGTGGCCGTCACCGTCGCCGCGCGGGGCGCGGCCGAGAGCAGGGCCATCTCCCCGAAGATCGCGCCCTCCTCCAGCGTCGCCAGCGCGGCGCCTCGGCGGGTGACCGCGACCCTCCCGCGGGCCAGCAGGAAGAACGAGTCGCCCGGGTCGCCCTCGCGCACCGCCGCCTCACCGGTCGAGAGCGCCTGGCGCTTTACCGTGCCGAGTATGTCGGCGAAGGCCTCCGGGGGCAGCTCGGAGAGCAGCGGCACCGCGGGGACCACGCCGGGCCACTCGGGCAGGCCCTCGCGCGAGGCGGCCAGCGCC
>CAIOSS010000521.1 GCA_903860995.1 uncultured delta proteobacterium
GCCGCAGGGACCGCCGCCGCCGCCGCGGCGGGCTCGTCGGGCGGCGCGGGCTTCGTCGGCGTGCGCTCGGCGGGGGGCGCCTCGAAGGCCGTGGTGAGCTGCTCGACGAAGTCCGACGCGCGCTGTGGGCGGTCGGCGGGCGACTTGGCGAGCGCCCGCGCCATCACGGCCTCGACCTCCGGGCCGAAGCCGAGGTCGGGGCGCCGCGCGGACAGCGTGGGCGGTCGGGCGTTGAGGTGGGCCATGAGCAGGGCCATCACGTCGTCGCTGTCGAAGGGCCGCGACCCGACGAGCATCTCGTAGGTCATCACGGCGAGGGCGTAGATGTCCGCGCAGGGGCCGACCTCGCCGCCCGCCGCCTGCTCGGGGGCCATGTACTCGGGTGTGCCCAGCACGACGCCGCTGCGCGTGAGCCCGGGCGTGGAGGGCCCGTCGGGCTGGAACACCTTCGCGATGCCGAAGTCGATCACCTTCACGGTCTCGACCCCCTCCACGTCGACGACGAGGACGTTCTCGGGCTTCACGTCGCGGTGCACGATGCCGAGCGCGTGGGCGTGGTCGAGCGCCGCCGCGACCTGCGCCGCCAGCGCCAGGGCCCGCTCGCACGGGAGCGCCCCGCCGCGCTCCATCACCCCGCGCAGCAGGTCGCCGTCCACGTACTCCATCGCGAGGAAGCAGCGCCCCTCGTCGTCGGTGCCCGAGTCGTAGACGGTGATCACGTTGCGGTGCTGCAGCCGCGCCGCCGCCATCGCCTCCCGCGCGAAGCGCGCCGCGATCTCCCGGTTGCCCGCGAGCTCCTCCTGCAGGAACTTCATCGCCACCTGCCGCTGCAGGGCCTCGTGACGCGCGAGGTACACCGTGCCCATGGCCCCCGCGCCGAGGCGCTCGATGAGCCGGTATCGCCCCGCCACGAGCTCGCCCACCCGGCGATCGGCGCCGCCCGGATCGGTGGAGGTCGCGGGGCGGTCGTCGTGCGTCACGGTCATCTCGGTGGTCGGGCAACCTACCACGGCCCCCGCGCCGTCCGGTGCCGCGCGGGCGCGTGGTAGCGTCGCCGCGCCGCCATGAAGTTCGAACAGCTCGACCGACGGATGCGCGTCTACGAGACCGCCCACGACCACTGCGTGCTGCCCCACGTGCACATGGTGGCCCGCATCGACGGTCGCTCGTTCTCCCACCTCACCCGCGTCGCGCAGCGCTTCGACGCCCCCTACGACCCGCGCTTCCGCGACCTCATGGTGGCCACCCTCGAGCACCTCATGGGCTGCGGCTTCGCCGTGCTCTACGGCTACACCCAGAGCGACGAGCTCTCGCTCCTGCTGCGCCGCGACGAGTCCCTCTTCGGCCGCAAGCTCCGCAAGCTGCTCTCGGTGCTCGCGGGCGAGGCCAGCGGGGCCTTCTCCGCGCGCCTCGGCGCGCCCGCCGCCTTCGACTGCCGCATCTCGCAGCTGCCCACCGCCGACGACGTGGTCGACTACTTCCGCTGGCGCTACGAGGACGCCGCCCGCAACGCCCTCAACGGCCACTGCTACTGGCTCCTGCGCTCGCAGGGGCTCGACGAGAAGGCCGCCACCACCCGCCTCCAGGGCGTCTCCGTCGCCGACCGCAACGAGCTGCTCTTCCAGCACGGCATCAACTTCAACGACGTCCCCGCGTGGCAGAAGCGCGGCATCGGCGCGCTCTGGGAGGAGCACCCCCAGGAGGCCGTCGACCCGCGCTCCGGGGCCACGGTCGCCACCCTCCGCCGCCGCCTCGTGGTGCGCGACGACCTCCCGGCGGGCCAAGGGTACGACGCCTTCGTGCGCGGCCTCGTCGACGCTCAGTAGCCGGCGATGCGCTCCAGCAGCGCCGCGGGCGAGAGCACGGCGAAGGCGAGGTGGGTCGGGTAGTGCCGCCCATTGCCCGTGACCAGCGCGTCGGCGCCCCCGGCCAGCGCCACCTCGACGAAGGCCCGGTCGTCGGCGTCGGTCATCGCGCCGCCCCACGCGGGGACGGCCTCCAGGCGCTCGGCGCC
>CAIOSS010000522.1 GCA_903860995.1 uncultured delta proteobacterium
CATGCCAACCCGCACACGCTCTGCGGCGCCGGACACCGCACGTCACCCCCAACGTCACCCCCGACATCCACCGTCGGCACGTCGCTACCGATGTCCACCGTCGGAACATCAAACCCAGCGTCACCCCCGAGATCCACCGCCGGCACGTCGCGCCCCGCCTCCGCCGTCGGTGCATCCACGACGGAGATCGCGTCCGCCCGCACCGAAGCGTCCGCCCAGCGCCCCGGCAGCACCCCGCCGTACGACCGCGCCTCACCCTGCGCGTCCACCCCGATGCACTGACCCGTCGCCACCGCGCACCGCTCGTTCAGCGCACACCGACGCGCCCGACACGCGTCCGCCAGCAGCAGCCGCACCATCCCCGTCTCGCCCGTCACGAAGCGCACCGACGCCCGCTGCGCCACCACCGCCGTCTCCCGCGTGCAACCGTCCGGCGTCCCGCAACCCAGCGCCTCCACCCACAGCGGCGACGCGTCACTCTCGTCCGTCGGCACCACCGTCACCCACAGCGGCAGCGCCTGACGGCCGCTCGACGCCCCCAGCGCCGTCGTCCGGCGGCTGCGCAGCGCCCCGTCCTGATCGCCGCGCCGCATCTCCAGCGTCACCGACTGGATCAACCCACCCGACCCCCAGCTCAGGTCTGTGTCCACCCCGATGAGCAGCTGCGTCCGATCGACCGTGCACCCTGTCAACAGCGCCCCCGCCGCCAACAGCACCCCCGCGTACCCGCGCCTCGTCATCGTCTTCTTCACCGAACCCCCAGCGCGTCTACCCGGTACGCCGTCCCGCCCACCGGATCGGCCAGCGTGTCGAACACCCCGCCCGCCGCCAGACCCGCCACCGTCCCCCCCACCACCACCGCGCCGAGGCCCGCCCAGAACCACCACTGCGACGTCACGCCACCGGACGACGCCACCACCGACGTCGGCGGTCCCGCCGGGTGCGGCGTCACCACGGGCGCCTGCACCGTCGCCACCGGTGCCGCCGCGACCGATGCCACCGCCACCGCCTCCGGCGCCCGCGCCGTCAGGGTCACGTTCACGTTCGCGGTCAGCCCACGCTGCACCGGAAACCCCTGCGCGAAGGCCTCGCGGCCCTCGACCGTCGCCCGCACCGCCACCTCGCCCGGATCGACGAACACCGTCGCCGCGCCGCTCGCGACGTCCACCGCGCGACCCTGCACCTCCACCCGCAGCCCCGCCGGAACCGGCGTCGCCGTCACCACCCGCACCCGACCGAAGGGCGCGCACGCCGTCGACACGAGACCCGCGCAGCCCTGCATCACCCGCCCGCTCTCCGGGCTCGCCAGGTCGGCCTGAACCTCCACCACGCACTGCGACGCCGACTCGCACGCCGTGCGCGCGAGGCCGAGCGCCGACTGCTCCTGCGCGATGGACATCCGCAGACCCGGCCGCATCTGGATCTGCCCCGCCTGCGTGAACAGCGCCAGCGCCCCTTGGTGATCGCCCGCCTCGCGCGACGCGATGGCCCGCTCGAGGATCTGCCGACGCAGCGACGCCTCCGGCGGCGGCGTCTGCGCCCGGGCGACGGCGCCGACGAGCGTGCACGCCAGGGCCAACGAACCGCGGGTCCAGTGCATCGGATTCATTCGTTCACATCTCGTCGGCGTTGAGGTCATTGGAGCGGTTGGGCGCCGGCCGCGGCGTCGGCATCGGGAGCAGCGTGCCCTGCGGGAACGCACGCCGCGATCGCCCGCCGTGCGGCCGCGCGACGCGACCCGTCGGGGCCGGACGGATCACGCGCCCCTGCCGTGTCGGGGCTGCGACCACCGCGGGCGCAACCGGCGCCGGGGCCGCGACCACCGGCGCAACCGGCACCACTGGCACGGGCGCCGCGACCGGCGCGGGTGCAACCGGCGCGGGTGCAACCACCGCCGGAGCGACCACCGCAGGCGCGACCGGCGCGGGTGCAACCACCGCACGCACGACCGGCGCGGGTGCCATGACCGCGGTCACGGGTACGACGACCGGCGCGGCGGGCGACGACCCCTGGGCCCACAGCGCGGCGGCGAGCCCGACGAGCGCGACCGCCGCGCCGACGGCGAAGTACCGCCGCGGGGCTCGCGGCGTCACCGCGCCCGGCGACGTCACCGCGCGCGCTACGGCGTTCATGGTGTCGGGTTGCGGCACGACGGAGACCGGCGCGCCCGCCGACCACGGGTTGGACGCCGGCGACTGCAGCGCTTGCGTCACGTGCGGCGCGGCCATGCCCTGCACGGGCTGCGTGGCGTGCACGAGGCCGCCGTGCGGCGTGGCCATCCCCTGCACGGGCTGCGTGGCGTGCACCGACGGCGGCACCGTCCTCGCCCGCAGCGGGGCCGCCTCCGGGGGCAGGCTGGACCGGGCCGCCGGGCTGTCTGCGCACTCGAGCACCGCGGACAGCATCGCCCGCACGCTGCC
>CAIOSS010000523.1 GCA_903860995.1 uncultured delta proteobacterium
AAGGCCAGGGCCATGACCCAGTGGGTGTCCTTGGAGAGGATGCGGAAGCCGCCGCCGTGGAGGTACAGCAGCACCGGGTGCGGCCCCGGGCCAGCGGGCTTGTAGACGTCGAGGCGGTGCTCGGGGCGGCCGTCGTCGAGGTAGGCGACGTCGCGGATGCGCTCGACGCCGTGGGCGCGCGGGTCAGCCTTCGGGTGCAGCGCGCCGGCGCGGGAGACCCCGCGGAAGAAGCCGTCGACGAGGGTGCCGCCGAGCGAGCGGCGGAGGGTGTGGAGGCGTCCGGTGGTGGGGCTGGACATCGAACCGAGCGTAGCGCTCAGGGCGACTCGGCGATGGGGAGTTCGTCCTTCGGGTCGCCGACCATCCAGCGGTCGAAGAAGCCGTAGAAGTCGAAGGGGACGGCTTCGCCCCGGATGCCCAGGCGGTCGTCGAAGTCGACGATGGCGAGGCTCGGGTCGGCCGCGCCGGCGGGGCGCTTCTTCCGGGCGCCGGGCTTCGCGTGGGAGAAGCACCAGCCGCCTTCGCCCGCGTCGCCTTCGCCGCGCGAGAGGCGCAGCAGGTCGGCGGTCTTCACCTCGGCGTCGACCTGCGGGATCGCGAGCTGCACCGAGGGCTGCACCCCGGGGCCGACGCCCGTCCAGCCGAACTCGTCGAGCAGCACGCCGAAGCCGTTGTGCTGCCGGTAGAACGCCGCGAGCTCGGGCGGGACCTCCCAGCCCTCCACGTGGAACTCCGGCGCCGGGTCGGGCGGCCCGCCGATCCAGAGCGTAGGGCCCCCGCGCTCGGGCAGCGCATACATCAAGAACCACCCGCCCAGGTCGGGCGCGTCGGGCTGCGGGGCGTGGCGCACGGCGCAGGTGAGCGTGGCCCCGGAGAGGCGCTTGATGAGCCGCGGGAAGTGCGCGGCGAGCGGGCCGAAGGCCGCCGTGGCGACATCCTGCGCCGTCGCGGCGGCGGGCCACGGACAGCCCGGGTCACCGAGCGCGAAGACCTCCGCCGCCCACTTCGGGTGCTCGCAGGCCAGCAGCACCCGCACCCCGTCGCGGTCGTGCTCGGCGAGCAGCGCAGAGCGCACCTTCGGGTCGGAGATGTACGCCGCCCCTGGCTTCATGGCCTTGCGCGTCGTGGTGATGAGGGACTTCAGGCCCGCGGTCGAGAGGGTCATGGGGCGAGTTCTAAGCACAAACCCGGGTGCCGCGCGCCTGAGAATTGTCGGACCGGGCATTACCCGAAATGGTGCGCCGAGATCCGGGCGTTCATCACCGAACCCTGGTAGGCGGTGCGCCCTCGGTCGGAGCCCGCCGCGCCGGCGACGACCATCAGCGGCAGCAGGTGCTCCTCGCGGGGGTGGGCGAGGCGCGCGCCGGGCGCCGTGGCCCAGGCCGTGAGGCGGCGGTCGCGCTCGGCGGGTTCGAGGGCGACGGTCTCGTTGAGCCAGGTGTCGAAGGTGCCCGACATCGCGTGCACCTGGGCGCGGGGCTGACGGAAGGCCCGCATGTTGTGGAAGCTCATGCCGCTGCCGAGGATGAGCACCCCTTCGTCGCGCAGCGGGGCGAGGGCGCGGCCGAGGCGCAGGTGCTCCGCCGGGTCGAGGCCCTGCTTGAGCGAGAGCTGCACCGTCGGCATGTCGGCCTCGGGCCAGGTGAGCTTCATGGGGACGAAGGCGCCGTGGTCGAAGCCGCGGTCGGCGGACTCGGCGCTGGCGATGCCCGCGGCGCCTAGGAGCTCCCGCACCCGGGCGGCGACGGCGGGGTGGCCGGGGGCGGGCCAGGTGATGCGGTAGGCCTCCTCGGGGAAGCCGTAGTAGTCGTAGAGCATGGGCGGGCGCGCGGCGGTCATCACCGTGGGCTGCGGTTCCTCCCAGTGGGCGGAGACCATGAGCACGGCGCGGGGGGGCGTCGGGCTCAGGGTCTTGAGCGAGCGGAGGTAGGCGGCGAGGGCGTCGAGCTCGGCGCGGTCGCCGAGGCCGAGGTCGACGAAGGGCCAGGGGCCTCCGCCGTGGGGCAGGAAGGCGACGGGCTGGCGGGCGGTGGCAGAGGTCATGGTGCGCGCCTCCGGGCGTGGTCGATGGTTGTCCTGGGTGCAGCCAGGGAGGGCCATGAGCGCGGCAGCGGCAGCGGCGGCGAGCGCCTGGCGGCGGGTGAGGCCATCGTCGTTGCGGTCGTTCATGGTGGAGTGGAGGGTGCGAGCGCCGGAGCCCCGCTACAAGCGCAACGGGCGGAACGCCGGGTTGCGGGAGGGGCAACGCAGCGACGCCCCGGGAGGGCGCTCTACTCCCCGAAGCGGGCGACGAGGGCCTTGGCGCGCTCGACGAAGGCCGCCTGGTGGTAGCGCTCGAACTCGCCCCAGGTGGTGAAGGTCTTCGGGTCGACCATGCGGTCGACGAAGAGCAGCCCGTCGAGGTGGTCGACCTCGTGCTGGAAGGTGCCCGCGGTGAGGCCGCGCACCACCCGGTCGATGAGGGCGCCGTGGCGGTCGAGGGCCGTGACCCGGATCTCTGTCGCCCGCGGCGCGACGCCCCGGAAGCCCGGCACCGAGAGGCAGCCCTCGTAGTTGTCGAAGCGCTCGTCGGTGCGCAGCTCGATCACCGGGTTGACCAGCACCGTCAACGGAACCTTCGGCTTGTACGGGTACCGCGGGTTGTTGTTGACCTCGATCGCGCACACCCGCACGGGCTCGTACACCTGAGTGGCGGCGAGGCCCGCGCCGTTGGCGTCGCGCATGGTCTCTACCAGGTCGTCAATGAAGCGCTGGAAATCCGCGCTCGCTAGCTCGTCGAGGCTCACCTCGCGCGCCCGCTGGCGGAGCACCGGGTGACCGATCTGCGCAATCTTCCTGATGGCCATCGAGCCGTGTTCTAGCAGGTGCGTCGCGCGCCGGGATACCCTCCGCGGCCGTGAACCGCTCCCTGTGCCTCGGCCTCCTCGTCAGCGCGCTCGGCTGCTCCTTCGGAAGCCCCATCGTCGGCGCCCTGACCCTCGACGCTGGCGCGCCCGGGGACAGCGCCCGCGCCGACCTCGGCCCCACCGACACCGGCGAGGACGCCCCCGCGGCCGACCAGGGCCCCACCGACGCCCCCGACGCCCCCGACGCCCCCGACGCCCCGCCCTTCGGCCGCGCGGTGCTGCCCGGCCCGAGCCGCTCGTCCGCGGTGGCCGTCTCGACCGACGACCGCGTCGCCGTCGCGGTCAACCGCAGCGCCCACTCCGTGTCGGTCTTCACCCTCAGCCCGGGCGCTCCCCTCACGGCCGCGCGCTCCGCGGAGGTCAGGACCGGCGCCGGCAGCGAGCCGTGGAGCGTCGCGCTCGGCCCCGACGACAACACCGCGTACGTCACGCTGCGCCGCGAGGGGCAGCTGGTGCGCATCAACGACCTGCGGGGCACTGCCACGGTCTTCGCCACGCGCGCCGCGGTCGGCGCCGAGCCCACCGGGGTCGCGCTGAGCCCGTCAGGCCGCACCGTCTTCGTCGCCAGCTGGGGCGAGGGGACGGTGTCCGTCGTCGACGCCGCCACCCTCGCCGTCACCGACACCCTCGACCTCAACGCCGCCCTCGTGCGCGGCGGATACCTCGGCGCCGACGCCGTCGCCCGCCGCGGGCTCGCCCACCCCCGCGCGCTCGCGGTCACCAACGACGGCGACGCCGACGAGGCCGACGAGGCCCTGTACGTCACGGAGTTCTTCGCCCAGCGGCGCGGCACCTCGGGGCCCACCGGGCTCGAGCGCTTCGACCAGAGCCACGTCGGGGTGGTCTACCGCTACACCCTCGGCCCGCGCGCCCTCACGGTGAACGCCATCATCCCCGCCGCCGACATGGGCTTCCGCAGCACCGACACCGCCACCGCGGGGTGCTTCCCCAACCAGCTCTCCTCCCTCGCCATCGCGTCGGGTCGCGTCTACGTCACCGCCCTCTGCGAGTCCCCCCGCGGACCCGTCGGACCCGCCGCCCCGCCGCCTCCCCCCGACGGCGGAACATCCCCCGACGCGGCCCTCCCCGACGCGGCCCTCCCCGACGTCCCGTCCATCCCCGATGTCCTGCCGGTCACCGACGTGCCCGATGGCGGTCCTCCGGCGGTGGCGCCGCTCGACCCGCTGCTGGTCAACTTCCGCACGCAGCACACCGGGGCGATCTTCGTCCTCGACCAGTCCACCGGCTTCGAGCTCCCCTCGCAGCGCGTGCTGCTCAACGCGCGCTTCTTCGCCCTCTACGAAAACCGCCGGGTGCCCGACGACGCCTCGCGCCGCTATCCCCTGCTGCCCGTCGACATGGTGTTCCAGCCGCTGGTGGCCGGGAGCACCGCGGGGTCGACCGTCGCGTGGGTGGTCGGCTACGGCAGCGACGCCCTCTTCCGCGTGCGCTTCAGCCCCTCCGGGGCCCTCGTCGAGGTGGGCAACCCCACCGTCGACACGCTGCCGCCCTTCATCGACCTCGGCGCGGCTGCAACCCCCGCGCGGCTTCCCTACGGGCTCGCCGTGACCTCCACCGGGTCCACCGCCCTCAGCGTGCAGGAGCACTCGCGCAACGTCGCGGTGGTCACCTTCTCCAACCAGACGGTGTCGTCCGTGGTCGCGTCGAGCGCAACGCCCGCGGGCGCCGACGCGCAGGCCGCCGACGGCCGCAGGCTCTTCGTCACGGGCCTCGGGCGCTGGTCGCTCAAGGGCCAGGGGTGGAACTCCTGCGAGTCGTGCCACCCCGACGGGCTCACCGACAACGTCACCTGGTACTTCGGCCGCGGCCCGCGGCAGTCGATCTCCCTCGACGCCACCGTCGACGCCATGGGCGCGCCCCGCATCATGAACTGGACGGCCGTCTTCGATGAGGTCGCGGACTTCGAGCTCAACGTCCGCGGAAACTCCGGCGGGGTCGGGGCCGTGGTGCACCGCGCCAACGATGGCGCCACGCCGCCGCGCGTCTCCACCGACGACCGCATCGTGTTCGACGGCACCGCGCCCGTCGGGATGCAGCTGCGCACGGACGCGCCGCACGATGGCCTGTCGGGCGCCATCGACGCCATCGCGACCCCGGCGGGCACCGGGGCGCCGCGCGGGGTGCTCGACGACTGGGCGCTGATCACCCGCTACATCGGGTCCATCCGCACGCCGCGGCCCCCCGCGGCCGGGACGCCCGACGACGTGCGTGAGGGCCGGGAGATCTTCACCCAGGCGGGCTGCGACGGCTGCCACGCGGGGCCCCGCTGGAGCCTGTCGCGGCGCTTCTATCCCCCCAGCGAGGCCAACAACGACCGGGTGACGGGCGCGCTCATCACCCGCCGATGGTCCCGCCCCCCCGGCGCGCCCACGACCCTGCTCGCCGAGGGCGGCACCTTCCGGCTGTCACCCTTCGACCCGGCCAACGACCAGCTCGCGTGCGCCGTACGCAACGTCGGCACCTGGGCCGCCGGCCGCGGCGTCGCGCCCGCCGGGGTCGACCTGCTCGAGGTGCGCGCCAACATGACCACCGCGTCGCAGGGCGCGACGGGCTTCAACCCGCCGTCGCTCCTGGGCGTCGCGCACGGGGCCCCGTACTTCCACGCGGGCAACGCGCGCACCCTGGAGGAGGCCCTCGGCGAGCGCTTCGCCGCGCACCGCGACCTCTTCGCGCCGACGGGGATGTTCGATGGCGTCGGGGGCGCCGCCCGCCTGCGCCAGCTGCTGGCCTTCCTGGCGAGCATCGACGAGCGCACCGAGCCCGTGGCGCAGCCCGCGCGCATCGGCGGCAGCAGCGGCTTCGACCCGGACGTCTGCGGTCAGCTTCGGTAGCGGGTCACTCCGTCCGCTGGATGACGTGGAACCCGAAGGGCGTCTCCACCAGCCCGGAGATCTGGTCGACCTCCAGCTCGAAGGCGGCCTCCTCGAAGGCGCGCACCATGCGACCGCGGCCGAAGCGACCCAGCGAGCCGCCGCGCTCCCCGGCGCCGGGCTCGTCGGAGTACTCCCGCACCAGGCCGGCGAAGTCCTCCCCGGCGCGGGCGCGACCGAGGGCCTCCTCGGCGCGCGCGCGGGCCGCCGCGGAGGTGCGGGTGATCGACGCGGGCGCGTGCTCGCTGCCGGCGTACATCACCAGCAGGTGGCGGGCGGCGACCTCGCGCGGGCGGCGCACGCCCCCGTCGCGGGCGGTCGCGATCTCCACGTCCCCCGACGTCCCCTCCGCCGCCGAGGTGGTCACCGGGTGCGCCCGGTCGGAACAGCTCGCGCGGGCGAGCAACACGGTCAGTCCAGCCATCGCGATGCGCATCTGGGTCGGTCTCCGCGGCGCAAGAGAGCACGACGCCCGCGCGGGCGTCTACGTCAGGTCTTCTTCGCCATCAGCCCGACGCGGAAGCGAGAGAGCTGCGCGGCGATGTCCACCACCTGGAGCGGCGCCTCGCTGTTGAAGGTCTCCGCGGTGATCATCCCCTCCGGCAGCGTCGGCAGCGTCAGGAACCTCGTCTGGGTCGTCGGCTTCGCCCCGCCGCGGCTCATCGCGCGCTTCACCGCGCGCATCAGGTAGAGCTGCTCCTTCGCGCGCGTCACGCCCACGTAGAAGAGCCGCCGCTCCTCGCCCGCGTCGATGGTCGACGCGATGTCCGTCGCGCGGGGGTTGTCGGTGCGCGAGTGGGGGATGATCCCCTCCTCGCACCCGAGGAAGAACACCGTCCCGAACTCCAGCCCCTTGGAGCCGTGGAGGGTGCTCAGCGTCACCTGGTCGACGCCCTGCTCCTCCTCCTCGGCGAAGCGCAGCGTGAGGCGCTGGAGCACCGCGCCCACCTCGCCGATGGTCGTCGCCGCGGCCTTGTCCATGGTCTTGAGCAGCTGCTCGACGTTGCCCCAGCGCCGCCCCGCCACCACCGCCGTCGGGCCCGCCGCGAAGATGTCCTCCTTCAGCTTGATGGTGCGCGCCACCTGCGCGGCCACGGTGCTCAGCCCGACGCCCTTGTCGAGCTGTGCCCGCGTCGCCCGCACGATGCGCGCGAAGCCCAGCAGCGACTCCCGCGTCGCCGCCGACAGGTCGGGGATCGTCGCCGAGTGCTCCGCGGTCTCCAGCAGCGGGACACCTCGCGCGAGGGAGTACTTCTCCAGCCGTGTGAGGGTCACGTCCCCGATGCCCCGGGTCGGGTAGTTGACCACCCTGCGAAACGAGATCTCGTCGTGCGGATACACCGCGAGGCGCAGGTACGCGATGAGGTCCTTCACCTCGCGGCGCTCGTACACCGAGGTGCCGCCGATGAGCCGGTACGGGATGTTGGCCAGGCGCAGCGCCTCCTCCACGCCCCGCGACAGGAGGTTGGAGCGGTACAGCACCCCGATTTCCTTCTTCTTGTACCCCTTGGCCAGGAGCTTCTCGATCGTCGACAGGACGAACTTCACCTCCCCCTCGCCGCTGTCGCAGTGCACCACCTTCACGGGCGCGCCGCCCTCGCGGTCGGTGAAGAGCCGCTTCGGGAAGGCCCGCACCTGGCCCTCCATGATGGCGTTGGCCACCTCCAGCACCGGGCGCCGCGAGCGGTAGTTCTGCTCCAGCGCGAGCTTCTTCGCGCCGGGGAAGTGCGACCCGAAATCGATCACGTTGGCGATGTCGGCCCCGCGCCACCCGTAGATCGACTGGTCGTCGTCGCCCACGCAGAACACGTTGCCCGACGGCCCCACCAGCTGCTTCACCAGCAGCAGCTGCGCGCGGTTGGTGTCCTGAAACTCGTCCACCAGCAGGTAGCGCATCTTGGCGCGCCACTTGTCCCGCGTGGCCTCGTCCTCCGTGAGCTTCTGCAACGGCCACAGGATGAGGTCGTCGAAGTCCAGCGCCCGCAGCCGCTGCAGCGCCGCCTGGTAGCGCGGGTACACCCACGCCGCGAGCTCGTCGTACTCGTTGGCCTCTCCGTCCGCGACGAGCTCCTCCGGGGCGCACATCGCGTTCTTCGCGTGGGAGATGCGCGCCAGGATGGCCCCGGAGTCCAGCCGCTTGCCGTCCACCTCCGTCGGCCGCTCGCGCAGGATCTCCTTGATGAGCCCGCCCGTGTCTGCAGCGTCGTACACCACGAAGGCGCTGCCCCGGGGCATCTCGCGCCGCACGATCTCGCCCCCCAGCGCGTGGAAGGTGGAGATCCACACGTCCTTCGCCGCCGGGCCCACCACCCCGTGCAGCCGCTCCTGCATCTCCTCGGCGGCCTTGTTGGTGAACGTGAGCGCCGCGATGGTGCGCGGCAGGTTGCCCACCTCGATGAGCCGCGCGATGCGCTGGGTGATCACCCGGGTCTTGCCCGAGCCCGCGCCCGCGAGCACCAGGGCCGGGCCCGCGCCGTGCGCCACCGCCGCGAGCTGCGCGGGGTTCAGGGGAAATACGCTCAT
>CAIOSS010000524.1 GCA_903860995.1 uncultured delta proteobacterium
GACCACCCGGCGGGCGTCGTCCGCGGGCGAGAAGCCCCGGGGGAGCTCGACGGAGCGCCCCACCTGGAGCCAGCGCCAGGCGCCCGGCGTCGAGGGGACGGGACGGGCCTCCGCGAGCGCGTCGCGGGTGGCCGCGGGGAGCAGCGCGAGGTCGGCGGCGTGCTCGCGCGACGCCAGCAGCATACCTGGGGTGGTATTCGGGGCGTAGAGGGCGAGCCAGAGGCGCGGGCGCAGGGCGCCGGGGTGCGGTCCCGCGGAGGCCACGAGGTGCACCGACCACGCCTCGGTGACCCCCGCGATGGACCACGCCGCCAGCTCGGGCAGGCCCGCGTGCGGCGCGCCGGGGGAGAGCGCCGGGGCGTCGGGGAGGAGGGCGTTCCAGGCGGCGGCGACGCGGTCGGCGAAGGCGCGGGTGAAGCCGACGGCCTGCGGGCGCAGCGTGCGAAGGTGCCAGAGGGCGTTGGGCGCGAGGGCCTGGAGGCGCTCCCAGTCGGGCTCGTCGGGGGTGAGCAGCGCGCAGCGGGCGGCGTCCCGGGGGTGCTGGCGGTGCAGGCGCTCGACGAGGGCGCGGGCCTCGGGGTGGCCGCCGAAGCGCATGCGCAGGGCGTCGAGGGTGGTCTCCGCGAAGGCGCGGGCGGCGAGGGTGGCGGGCGCGCGGGGGACCTCGGCGCGCAGGGCGGAGAGGGCGGCGTCGACGACGTCGCTCCAGGCGAGCGTGGCGACGCGGTCGAGGGGGAAGGCCTCGCGGGGGGCGCGGCGGTCGGGGCTCACATAGACGAGCAGGCGCTCGGCCTCGGGGTGGCGGGCGCGCGCCCAGGCGAGGTAGGCCGCGAGCTGGCCGTCGCCCTCGTCGGCGTCGAGCTTGTTCTCGATGAGCACGACCCACTCGCGGCCGAGGGCGTCGCGGGCGTGGCAGCGGAGGTCGGGCGCGCGGGCGATGCGGTCGAGGGGCTGCTCTCGCAGCACGCGCAGGGTGTCGGCCGCGAAGCTGGGGGGTTGTGCGGAGCGGGCGAAGCGGGCGCCGGGGAGCGGGTCGAGGGCCGCGAGCGCGCGGCGCACGAGGGCGTCGAGGACGGCGGCGCCGAGGCCGTGGTCGCCGCCGGGCTGCGGCGGACGGGGGTCGAGCAGCCACCCGAGGAAGCGGGTGTGCGGGCGCTCCTTGCGGGCGGTGGCGAGCACCTCCAGCGGGTCGAAGGCCGGCGCGATGGCGTCGAGGGCGCGGAGGTCGGGGTTTCCGAGCAGGGCCTCGAAGGGCGGCGGTCGCGGCGCGCGGTTCATCTCGCCTCTCCGCTTGGGGGTCTAGCACATCGACGCGCCCCTCCCGGGCATCGTACTGCGTACCCCTCCATGCGCGCCGCCCAGGTGTTGATGTTCCTCGCGGTCGTGACCCTCGTCGTCGGCGGCATCCACTACCTGCTCTGGGCGCGGCTCGTGCGCGACCCCGCGTGGCCCGCGCCGTGGCCCCGCGTCGGCGCCGCGCTCCTCTGGGCGCTCGGGCTCGCGCTGCCGCTGGGGATGTTCGCCGGGCGGGTGCTGCCGCGGCCGGTGCTGTCTCCCCTCGCCTGGGGGCTCTTCCTCTGGATGGGCGCCGCCTTCGTGCTCTTCGTGCTGGTGACCCTCGGCGAGCTCGCCCGCCTCGCGGCCACGGCCCTCGGCGCCCTCCACGACCCCGCGCGCCGCCAGTGGTTCGCCCGCGCCCTCGCCGCCACGGCGGGCGTCGGCGGCGTCGGCCTCTCGGCCCTCGCGGTGCGCACGGCCGTCGCGGCGCTCACGGTGCGCACGGTGCGCGTCCCGCTGGCGCGCCTGCCCCCGACGATGGCGGGCTACGTCATCGTCCAGCTCACGGACATCCACGTCGGGCCCACCATCGACCGGCGCTTCATGCTCGAGCTCGTCGCGAGGGTCAACGCGCTCCGCCCCGACGCCATCGTGATCACCGGCGACCTCGTCGACGGCTCGGTGGCCACGCTGGGCGAGCACGTCGCGCCCCTCGCCGACCTGCGCGCCCGGCACGGGGTGTTCTTCGTGACGGGCAACCACGAGTACTACTCCGGCGTCGACGCCTGGCTGGCGGAGCTCGGCCGCCTGGGCGTCCGGGTGCTGCGCAACGAGCGCGTCACCCTCGGCGACGACGCGGCGAGCTTCGACCTCGCCGGGGTCGACGATTGGTCCGCCGCGAGGCACGGCGAGGGGCACGGGGCCGACCTCCCGCGGGCCCTGTACGGGCGCGACCCCGCGCGCGAGCTGGTGCTGCTGGCGCACCAGCCGAAGGCCGTGGCGGAGGCCGCGGCGCGGGGCGTCGGGCTGGTGCTGTCGGGGCACACCCACGGCGGCCAGCTGTGGCCCTTCTCGTACGTCGTGGCGCTCGACCAGCCCATCGTGGCGGGGCTGCACCGCGTCGGCGAGACCTGGGCCTACGTGAGCGAGGGCACCGGGTACTGGGGCCCGCCCATGCGCCTCGGGACGCGCGCGGAGATCACCCGGGTGGTGCTCGCGCGGGGGTGACCCGACTGCTGCGGCTGCAGATCCCGCGCGGCGGGCGAATCGCGCGGAGGGCGCCACGGCTCCGTGCGGACTCCGCCGGGAAGTTACGGGTCCACTGCGTCGTCGGGCGATGCTGCGCCCCAAGCGCCATGCCCTACCTCCTCGGATTCGCCGTCTCCATCGGACTCTTCCTCGCGTACGTCGCCTCGCGCCCGGGCGCGTTTCGCATCGAGCGCTCGCGCACGCTCAACGCCCGCCCGGAGGCGGTCTTCGCGCTCATCAACGACTTCCGCGAGTGGGCAAAGTGGTCCCCCTGGGACAAGCTCGACCCCGGCCTGAAGCGCACCTACGAGGGCCCCGCCTCGGGCAAGGGCGCCGTGTACCGCTGGGAGGGCAACGGCAAGGCCGGCGCAGGGTCGATGACCATCAACGAGACCAGCCCCGCGCGCATCGAGATCGCGCTCAACCTCCTCAAGCCCTTCCCGGCCAACAACCGGGCGATCTTCACCATGGAGCCCGACGGCGACCGCACGAAGCTCACCTGGGCGATGGAGGGCGAGAACCCCTTCCCCGCCAAGGTCTTCGGCGTCTTCGTCAACGTGCAGGAGCTCGTCGGCAAGGACTTCGAGAAGGGCTTCGACGCCATGCAGGAGGTCGTCGCCCAGGCCTGATCGCCGTCGCTACCACAAGATGCGCCTGGAGAGCGGGACGCTGCGGTACGACGCGCGACGGACCCGCCGCGCGGTGACGTCGGCGCGGGTGATACGCTGGCGGCATGTCTGGCGACGCCGCGCGCACCATCGACCCGGAGTTTCCCAACCTCGCACCCACGGTCGTGGAGGGCTACCGCAACGCGCCGGAGTCGATGGTCGCGGAGGTCATCGACGGCGATCTGTCGCTGCTGCCCAGGCCCCGGCGTCGGCACGTCCACAGCGCCTCCGTGCTGTCCCACCGCCTCGGGCCCTTCTTCGATCCGTCGGACGGCGACCCCGGCGGGTGGGTCATCCATGTCGAGCCGGAGCTGCACCTCGGGGCACAACCCGACATCGTCGCACCGGACCTCGCCGGGTGGCGGCGGGGCACCCTCCCGGAGGGCTTCCTCGACGAGAGCGACGATCTCACCCTCGCGCCCGACTGGGTGTGCGAGGTGCTCTCTCCCTCGACGGAGAAGGTCGACCGCGGGCGCAAGCTCGACCTCTATCACCGCGAGGCGGTGAGCCACGTCTGGCTGCTCTCGCCGCCGCTGCGCACGATCGAGGTGTACCGTCGGCACGACCTCGGGTGGCTGCGGGTGGCGACCTTCGGGGGAGAGGTCCTCGCGCGGGTGGAGCCCTTCGACGCGGTGGTGATCGACCTCGCCGCGCTGTGGCGGCTGTAGCGTCGACCCTCGGTGGGCGCACCCGGAGCGACGCGCGGACGAAGGGGTGGTGGGCGCTGGCGCTGGTCGCGCTGCGGCGGAGACGGCGCTCGCGCACGCCTGCGATCACTGGCCTCGCCGATCGAGGGGAGCACCCGCCCACGCCCGCAAGCACCGCCTCGCCCTCCGAGGGGAGCATCCACCCAACCCCGCACTCACCGGACTCGCGGTCGCGAAGCGACGAGCGCTACTGCCAACTCCAACGACGAGACTTCCGATCTTCTCCCGGTCGAGCAACGACACGGGGAGGGGCGCGCGGATGACGTGAGCGATCGAATCGCCATCGGAACGACGCTCGGACGGCTCCGCCCGTTGCCCAGAAGCACGCAGCGCAGCATGGTCCCGCCCCATGAGCCTCGACTCGATTCCCGTCGTCCCGGGGGGCAACTTCGCGGGGCACATCCACCTGTTCCAGGGGGATGACCGCCTGGGGTTCTTCCAGCGCATCGCCGACACGGGCGAGCTCTCTCGCGTGTCCTTCGTGGGCAGACCCGTGGTGTTCGCCAACTCCCCGGCCGCCGCCCACGAGGTGCTCGTCGAGAAGGCGCGCTGCTTCGAGAAGTCCCCGGGCATCCGGCTGCTGCTCTTCTACCTCGCGGGCGAAGGGCTCTTCACCTCCGAGGGCGAGCTCTGGCGGCGGCAGCGTCGGCTGATGGCGCCCCTGTTCCAGCCCTCGGCGATGGCGCAGTACACGGACTGCATGCACGACGTCGCCGCCCGCGCCGTCGCCACCTGGAAGGACGGCGCCTCGCTCGACCTCGCGTCGGAGATGACCCGCATCACCATGGGCATCGTCGGCAAGGCCCTCTTCGACAGCGACACCTTCGACGAGAGCGATGCCCTCGGCGAGGCCCTCACCGTGGTCCTCGCGTGGGCCGACGCGCAGGGCGCCTCGCCCCGGCTGGTCGCGCAGGTCGCCCTCACCGACGTGCTCGAGGCCGTCGGCGGACACCTTCCCGGCAGGCTCGACGGGCTGCGCCGCCGTGCGCTGGTCGCGCTCAAGGAGCCCTTCCTCCTCGAAGGCGCCCGGTCGGAGCGGCTGCAGCGCGCCCTCGCGGTGGTGGACGGGCGCATCCGGCAGATGATCGCCGAGCGCCGCGCGCAGGGCCTCGCGCGGGCCGACCTGCTCACCCGCCTGCTCGCCGCGCGCGACGAGGAGAACGGCGGCGCCGCGGTGATGACCGACCAGCAGGTGCGCGACGAGGCCAACACCCTCTTCATCGCGGGCCACGAGACCACGGCCACCTCCCTGGCGTGGGCCTTCTACCTGCTCGGCCGCCAC
>CAIOSS010000525.1 GCA_903860995.1 uncultured delta proteobacterium
CAATCCCGTGCTGACCGGGACACCGTTCGCGACACACCCCCCTGTAAGTGCCCAAAATCACAGTGGTTCATCGACCTCCGTTGAGAACCGTTGCCAAAGATCATTCTGGGCGGACCAGCCCAGCATCCGATGCGACCCATAGATCACGCCTCTGGACGCACATCGTCAAGGTTCTTCCGGCAAATTGTCGGGTCCCGGCCTCCGTTGAGAACCTCCTCCCCCTTTCTTTCCCGACCTTTCGCTCGTGGTCATCGGCAGGTACGGCTCCCCCCGCATGAGGAACCTTCTCAGCCGCTGCACCTGTCGGCCCATCCTCCCTCGCCACGTCGCCGTTCCCCGCCCACCTTCTTCTGCGTGTTCTCGATCGTCTTCGCGATCCTCTTCCCGCTCCTTGCGCCCGCCCTTGCCGTCGACCTCGTCCCAGGGCCGTTCGATTCGTTGGGCTTCCGCCCTCTCCCGATCACCCGGAACCACCTGCTCGTTTCGCAGCGCCGGGGCGCTCGCCCCCATCATCTCCTCCCACGCCTCCAGGAAGGTTCGCTTCCCCGCCGACGTGAACCGGACGCTGCCACCCTCGTGCGCCTCGAAGCTCTCCGGGGTCAGCTGTTTCCGGTTGAGCATCCGGAGCACGAAGCGGTCGACCAGGGGCGCGCGAAACTCCTCCACCAGGTCGAGCGCCAGTGACTCCCGCCCATACCGCAGTCCGTGCACCAGTCCGACCCGGGTATCGAACCCGTTCACGACGAGCGTCCGGGTCATCTCCCCGGTCGCGAGGGCATAGCCGAAGCTGAGCGCGGCGTTCACCGGATCGGGCGCCGGTCGGTGCCGTCGCCCTTCCCACACCCACGGCTCCGACAACATCTCGCCGAACACGTTGAAGTACTGCGCCGCCGCCGCGCCCTCCACCCCTCGCGCCCCGTCCACGTCGGTCTCCGCGGCCACGGCGCGCTCCAGTTCCTTCAGCCGGGAGGCCGCCTCCCGACACCCCGCCGATCCCCGGTCGAGCGCGTGGCGATGGACCATCGCCCGTTGCCCCGCGATCTTCCCGGCCAGCAGTGAGCGAGCGAAGGCCAGTCGCCGCTCGTCCCTCTTCCACGCGTCGACCTGGGCGAGCATCAGGTAGACGTTCTTCGACTGTGCGGACGTGATGAGCCCGCGGAAGAACCCCGCGGTGGAGTAGAGCGTCACCTCGATCCCCTCGTCGAGAATCCCCGCCATGGCCGCCCCGGTGACGGTCACGGGTCCATGCAACGCTACATGGGCGATGTCCCGCAGCGGCACCGCCGCCACCTCCTTCCGTTCCCGCATCATCACCAGCCGCTCGTTGGCCCGCCGCACCATCAACGTCGGGTCGGAGATGACCAGCGGCCGCGTCCCCTTCGCTCGTGTCGCCATCGCTCACACCTCCAGCACGAACCGCCGCACGCCCTCGATCGTCACCCGCCGCAGCGTCCCCGAGGGCGTCTCCAACGGCGTGTCCCCAGCCTCCTCCACGATCACGTCGAGGTCGGCCTCCACCATCCCGATGCTTCGCTCGAGCACCTTTGCCTGACGTCGCAGGTCCGCCAGTCGGGCGCAGAGCGCCGCCGCCTTGGCCCCGAGCTCCTTGCGACCCTCGTTCATTGCGGCCATCGCTGCTCGCGCGAGCCCGCCCTTCGACGCCATGTCCCGGACCCGTTCGCCCATGCCCGGGACCTCCGCCGCCCCGAGCACGTGCAGCACGGGCGTCGGGTACGCCCCCGGCGGCACCCTGAAGCGACAATCGCACCCCACCCGTGCCGTCAGCTCCGGCAGCTTCTGCCGGATCCGCGCGCAGCTCGTCGGGTGAGGGTACAGGCGCGCGACGAAGCGGGCGCCCATGCCCGGACGGTGGTCGTCGAGGTGCCGGAACACCGCCTCCGCCGCCGGGGTCCCCTCGTCCCCAGTGCGCCCGAGGATGTCCGCGACGAGCAACCGATCGCTGGTCGACAGCCCCGCCCCGGACACCGCCTGGTCGACCATGTGGCGGAGCACCGCGCAGCCCTTGTAGACCTCCTGCGCGCGGGGTAGCGCCTGGAAGGGGGACGTCGCCAGCGCCACCGGATCGACCGAAGCTGCCGGCCCCGGGCCAGCCACGGTCGTCGCGGTCCGCGGAGCCGACGCGCTCGCAGCGGTCGACATCGCGATCGGCGCCTTCGCCGCCGACGGTGGCACGCCCCGGGGCTTCAGTCCGAGCGCCGTGATCACCTGCTCGCCCGACAGCGGGGCGACCGCACGCAGCGCCCCGCACGCATCTGGTGCAGGGGCGAACGTCTCGTCGAGCAGCCAGCTCCGCTCGCCGGTGCGCGCGTCCCTCCCGAGCGGCAGAAGCATCGCCGAGCCGGGCTTGTCGGGTCGCACCACGTCCTGCTGGGGAAAGATCTCGCGGGTGATCGCGGCGGGCGGCTGCCCCGCGCGCTGAGAGACGAGGGAGAGGAGGGCCCGCGCCCGGGCGGCCGTGACGGCCTCGGCGAAGAGCAACCACAGCACCAGGGCGCGGCCCGGCTCGACGCTCATCACGGCCTCGAGGCCGAGGCCCTGGAGCGCACCGCGGAGCGCTCGTGCGTCGTCGATCACCGCGTCGGGCAGCGCAGCGCAGCGCATCTCCCGGCGCACCTTTGCGGACTGCGTGACCCGGAAGGCGCCCCACCGCGTGCTCTGGTTCGAACGCAGCGGGAAGATCCCCATCCAGAACGCCCCGGCGAAATGCTCGCGCACGTGCGCGACGGTGGGCGCGACCTGGACCCGTTGCCGCTCGATCTTCGCGCCCACCAGGATGTCGCGCAGGAAGGTGTGCTCGGCGCCACCGAAGAGGGCGAGCAATCGCTCGGCGTCGTCCCCGTCGGGGTCGAAGCGCGGGGCCTCGGTGAGCTCCACCGGCTCGACCGGCAGACCCTGCGCCCGGGGAGGCGCCGTCACGATCGCCGGGTCGGGTCGACCCAACGTCGCGACCGCGTCGGCGTCTTCGAAGCGTCCGGCGCGGGCGAGCACCTCGGCGGCCGCCGCCCCGTCGTAGCGCCGCAGCGCCTCCACGAGGGAGAGGGCCGACGTCGGGTCCAGTCCCAGTTTCTGGCCCAGCACGGCGGTGACGGCGGGTTCGTCTGGCGTGCCTCGCGCGCTCTGCACCACGAGGGCGGCCTGTTGCCAACGATCCGGCAGAGGGGTTCCGGCGTCGGTCGTGGCGGGGGTCTCGCGCGACCTCGACGTGGGTGCGGTCGTCGGCGGCGGGGGCAGGTTCGTCGGCGAGGCGGAAGCCTTCCCTCCGAACTGCCGCGATTGGAGCATCTCCGCTTCGAGTACCTCCGCCCGCGCCCGCAGCGGCGGAGGGAGATCGACGCCACGGAGCGTGCCGTAGTACGCGAGCCAGCCACGCAAGACGCGCTCTTCCTCCTCCGCGCTCCGATCGCTCGACAACGCTTCGAGCCGGCCGGCGAGAGTGCGGGCGGCCTTCCCGCTCGCGCGCCTCCCGCTGTCGTGGAACGCAAACCCCAGGAACGCGAAGCCCTCTCCGAGATGCTTCACCGCGACCTTCTCGGGGTTGAGCTTGAGTCGTAGCCGCCCGAGGGCTTCGATGGCGGTCTCGCGGGCACGCTCGGCGTCCGTTCGCAGCCAGCACGGCGCGCAGAGATCGTCGCCGTAGCGGAACATCTCGAAGCCGGCTGTCTCCATCGCCCGATCGAAGGGGAGCAGATAGAGGTTGGCGAGAAACGGCGACAGAGGAGATCCCTGCCCGGTCCCGAGGGCTGGGTCGACGATGTCTCCGCCGACGAGCGTGCCTGCGCCGAGCATGCGGCCGACGACGTCCACGAGGGCATCGTCGCCGGTGTGGTCGCGCAGCGTCGCGAGGAGAAGCTCGGGGAAGATGTTGTCGAAGAACGCCGCCACGTCCCCCCGCAGCACCCACTGCCGCCCCTCGGCGAGGGCTGCATCGACGCGCGCGAGGCACTCCCGCGCCGAGCGTCCGCGCCGCCACGCGTAGGCCGACGGGTGGAGTGACTGGTCCAACGCGTCGGCGAGGGTGCGGGCGAGCGCGTGCTGCACGACGCGGTCGCGCACGCAGCTCACGGCGAGGTCCCGGTGTCCGCCTCCACCTTTCGGGATCTTCAAGCGCAGCGCCGGTCGCGGTTGCCAGGCTCCGGAGAGCAGTTCGTCGCGCAGCCGGGCAAGCTCGATGCTCGCGTGGGCCGAGAACGTGGCGACCGAGACCCCATCGGGTCCGGGTCGGCCCTGGTTGCGTTCGGCTGCCTCCAGCGCGGCGCGAAGCGTCGCGGGCGAGGCAGCGTCATCGATGAAGCCCATGGGTCCCCTCCCTGGACGGGCCAGGGGACCCCTTCGGCCCCTGGGTACCCGCCAACGAGCGGAGGCTACAGGATCAGCGGGCGTCCTGGGAGGCTCACGGGCGGTCCCGCGCCGACGACGCGCGCCGATGGCTGGCAGCGCTCGCACAAGGGCCAGGCGCGCACGCTGTCGGTGGTGGCATCGAAGCGCGAGGGGTGGGTGATGGCCGCAAGGAGGGCGTCGAGTTCGGCGCCGGTGGCAAGCACCTCAAACACGCTGAACTGCACCCGTTGTCCGCGCGACTGGAGCGCGCGATGGAGGCGAGTCCGGCGCTTGTCGTCGGCGACGTCGTAGGACAGCACCCAGGTACGGAGGTCGTCGTTCACGACCAGGCCGTGACGCGAACCTCGCCGAAGCCGAACGCGGTCTTGCGCCCCACGTTGGTGCGCTCGAGCACCCGCAGCAGGGGGAGGATGACGTCCAGCCCTTCGCCCACGACGGTGACCTCGCCGACGAAGCCCTCCAGGAGTTGACGCCGCTGCTGAGCGATGGCGTTGCGGGTCGCGCGCCACGGGCGCAAGGCGTCATCGCGGACGTGTAGTCCGGTCAACGGCGGCCACAGCACTTTCGGGACGACCACGTCCGGCGCGGCGGCGCGGCGCATCGCGGCGAGGCGACGAATGCCCGCTCGCAGGAGCAGCCCCACGATGGGTGCGCCCGGACAGAGTTCGGCGGCCAGGGTCTCGTCGCCGCGCAGGAGCAGCGGGGTGAGCGACTCGATGCAGATGGCGCTGACGGAGGCTTCGGTCGAAGCCGTCGGTACGAGGGTGGTGACGGCGCGCGACGGGATGCCGAGGACGTTGAGCGGCGCGTCCCGATCGCCGATCGCGCCGAGGGCGTGACGGAGCGCCGCGAGGAAGTCGGGCAACAGGGCGCGTTCGCGGTCCACCACGCTCAGGGTGACCTGGAGGGTCTGATCGCCTTCGAGGGCCCGGCCCGCGTGGAGCCCGCGGAGCCAGAACGGGCGCTGGCCGGCGCCGTCGTCGCGCTCGAAGACGCGGTCGAAGTCACACTGCGGGGCATCAGAGCAGCCCTCGCAGCGGGGTGCTCCGGTGAGGCAGCGTCGGGCGCGCAACGCCTCGCCGAGGAGTCCACGGACCACCACGAGGAGCGGTTCCGGCAGCGGTCCGGGTCGACGGGGGTCGAGTGAGAGCGAGATCTCGTGGACGGACAGCGTGGCGAGGTGCGCGATCCAGTGATCGAGGGTCATCTCGTCACGATTCCGTGTCTCCCCACTGCTCGCGTCGGCGTCCATCAGCGGCGCAAGCTCTCATGGACGACCACGGCGACGCCACCCCCGAGCGCCGCGCCGACGACGGCGCCCATGGGACCTCCGATCATCGAACCGAGGGCCGCGCCGGCGGACGCCCCGGCTCCGGCCGCGCGTCCGCGGACCGAGTGCTCGCCGCCAGCGAGTTGGGTGATGGCCTCACTGGCCTGCTTCACGAGAGAGGAAGAAACGACGATGTGCTTGGGCATGGTCACGCTCCGTTCTGGCTCCAAGACGCGACCGACCACTCGATTGCTGACAGCGCCGTTCTCGATTCCGATCCGTCGAGTCCCCCGATGGGCGGGTGGGGAGATCTTTCCGGTTGACGATGGCGTGAAGGGCGATCGGTGAGTCACCCCCATCACTGGGGGGATGCGGCGCGCGCTTCCGACCGCCGCGGTAGAGTCGTCCGGGCCATGTCGCGCAAGAGTCCGTCGCTCTCGCCTGGGATCCTGTTCGGGCGGATCGGAACCCACGGATTGGGTTGCGGCGCGTCGCCACGCGACCGTGTACGCCAGTTGTGACGAGTGTGGGCATCACCCGCGTAGCCCGGGGGCGCGAGGACCTCCCCCGTGACAAACCACGGTGCATAACCCAACCAACAGCCCCGACTGTGTTGGCACGGATCCGCAGCAGTTACCAGTTCACGCATTACACGCGACACGGGCGGGGCCGCGGGTCGTCGAGAGATCTGGAAGTAGCCGCGGGAGAGATCGCTGTCTCCCCACAGCCTTCGCAGGTCGGTGCGCGGGTGAAGCAGTGACGTTGTCGTAGATCGGCACCGACGAGCCCCCGCACCACGGCGTGCGGAGCCTCTTCCGACGGCGTCTTGCGACGCAGCGTCAGCTCGTACCGCTGTCGGCGTAGCGACAGGGCCCGCAACGACTGCAACCACCCCTGCAGATCGTCCTCCTCGGTCCATCGGGCGCTTCTACCCAGGCGTCGATTTTTCACCGATCGATGTCAGCGATCACCCCACCTTCGCGTCGGGTCCACGAAGGAGACGCCGCGATGCCCGATCCCCGCGACCCACGTTGGAACGACCCCGATCTAGACGCCCGCGAGCACTTCGCGGTCCTCGCCGGTGCGTCGTCGCGGGTCCTCGCCGCAGGCTGGAACGCATTCTGGATGGCCCTGGCGTGCCTGTTCCTGGGCGTGGGCGTCGGGTGGTCGGCGCACCACGTCGAGGCAACGCGTGCCGTGGTCACCCCGCCGAACAGCGCGTCCGAGGCCCTCGCGCTGGCCCACCGGGCCCTCGATTCCGAGCGTGCCCGGGCCGAGGCCGCGAGCGCTCGCGCCGAAGCCACCAACGCCCGCGCCGAGAGCGAACGGCGTCGCGCCGACGAAGCGAACACCCGCGCGGAGAACGAACGCCGTCACGCCGACGAGGCGACGCTGCGAGCGCAGGCGTCGCAGTCCCCTCCGTTGGCTCAGTCCGCGCCCGTGGTGGATGCGGCGCAGGTCGCGGCGCTGCAGACCGAACTGGCCGCGGAGAACGCCGCACGGCTGCGGGCCGAGCAGACGGTGCTGATGACGCGGCAGCAATGCGCGATGCTCGTCGGAGGCGTGCTGCAGGGCCGCGTCGTGGGCATGCCGGTGCGCACGTTCCCATGGGGCATGATGCCGATGCCGGCACGGTCGTCGCTGCCGTCGCTCGACGCCGCAGAGGCGCCTTGAGCGAAGCGGAAGAGACACGAAGCGTTCCTGTGGGGGTGCTGAGGACGAAAGACGAAGCGATGCCGCGTGATGACGGAGCCTCGAGGGCGAGCAGGAGCGCAGGCTTCGCCAACGTCTCGAACCACCCGGTGACGAGCTGGTTCCCAGCGCAGACCGAGGCCGCTTTGGCCCTGGGCTTCGGGGAGCCCTTCGACGCCCCGTGGCGCGTCGACGACATCGACCCGAACGACACCGAGGCCGCTGTCGCCCTGCGCGTTCGATCGCTCTGCGTCGCTCTGACCGCGGCGGGGGTGCGCGGGGCCCACGTCGCCGGGGACCTCACCTTCACCTTCGCCCTCGTCACCGCACTGCGTGCCCAGAGCGTCCGGTGCTTTGCCTCCACGTCGCTGCGCCTCGTCACGGAACACATCGAAGGCCGCGTCACCCGTTCCTTCGAGTTCGTGCGGTGGCGGGAGTACCGGTGAGTCTTGGCGGAAAGCGACGGCGAGCCGTCAGAAGCCAACGTTGGCAGACGTCCTCGAGATTCGAAGCGGCCGCGAGCCGGGGGCATGGAGCCTGCCGCGCGGCCATTTGGAGGTCATCGTGAACAAGATCGTTTTGAGCAGCACGGATCTGGCAGGCATCGCGGAATTCAATCCCACGAAGCCCGTGCAGGCGGTGATGAACCACTTCGTGCCGGTGCCCATCGACGCGCTCCTCGCGGGCATGAACGACGCGAAGACCGGTGAGGACCACGCCGGTGCCACTGCGCTGAAGCATGGCGGTGGGGCTGCGGCGGTGGTCGCTCTCGGCGTCGGGTCCGCCGCAGCCTCCGGGGCCGGCGCCCTCGCGGGCTACGCGGGCTTGGCCTCCGCGGTGTCGACGCTGGGCCTCTCCGGCGCGTCCACGGCGCTGGCGTCGGCGGCAGGAATCACCGCGGCGTCCGGGGCATCGCTCACCGGAGCGGCCGCCACCGCCGCGCTCACCGCCGCCGTCGGTGGACCGGTTGTCGCCGCCGGGGTCATCGTCGCGGGCGTCGGGGCCGCGGGCTACGGCGTCTACCGCCTCGGTCGCTGGGCGGCCTGGAAGCTCCTTTGAGCGATGCGTGCCTCGATGACCACGGCGATCTTCGACCGTCGAATCGGACCGTTCGACTGCGAAACGCGCGTGCACCGCGCCGAAGAGATCGCGACGACGCTCGACCGTCGATTCGCCGTTGACGTTCGCCACGCGCCGACCGTACGGTCGCGCCGCGTGATCTTCTGAGGAGGGGTGGCACGGTGATCGACGGGCGGAGGGGCAGCACGGAGGCGAAGAGCGCAGCGGCGCGGCCGACGCAGCGTGCCCGGGTGCACGCGGCAACCCTGGGGATCACGAAGGAATCTTAGGCGCTCCAGCGGAGCACCGATCGAGGAGCATTCATGTCTCGAAAGAACGTTCCTGCACCGCCAGGGCTCGCCGACTTGCCGCGCGCGCTCGCCGAATCGCGCTCGAAGACGCACATCCAGACCCTCAAACTGACGTTGAAGATCGTCACGCCGGTGCTCGGCGGAGGCTACCGGGCACGGCAGCTCGACGACGTCGACGTCGTTCGCGTGGGCGGCATCCGTGGGCAACTCCGATTCTGGTGGCGGGCGCTGTACGGGCATGAATGTCCGGACGCCGAGGCGCTCTTCGATCGGGAATCGAAGCTCTGGGGGGGCGTCGCGACGGATGCGACGCGTTCCGCGGTGAAGGTGTCGGTATCGGTGGCGTCGGGCGGTATGAAGGATGCCAGCGAGCCTTCGTTGCAGGGCAACGGCGGGTACGCCTTGTGGCCCGCTCGATCGGCCGGAACGAATCCCACGGCCCAGCGTCGCAAGGACACCACCTTCAAGCTCAATTTAGACTACCCTTCTGCGGCCGATGACGAGATCAAGGCCACCGTCAGAGCGTTCGTTCAATTCGGCGGCATCGGATCGCGAACGCGACGCGGTCTCGGGACTCTCCTGGCGACGGACGACACCACGGCGGCCATTGTTGGAAGCATCGAGGCGATCGATCGGCGCGAGGCCGGGGGGGCAAGGACATTCCCTTCGTTGCGCGGCGCGCGGCTCGTGGTCGGAGAACGTACCGACACGGCGATGAAGGCTTGGGAATTCGCAGTCGGCAAGCTCCAGAAGTTTCGCCAGGGCATCGGAACTTCCCCCGCAACAGCGCGCAACAAGGGCCAGGGCACTCCTCCGGGGCGAAGCCGATGGCCGGAGCCGGACGTCATCCGCGACGCAACCAATCAGCGCGCCCCGGCGCACGCGCGCTTGTACGCGGGTCCTCGGGCCTACCCACGAGGGCAGTTCGGTCTTCCCATCGTCGGGCGCTTCGGGGGAGGCGGTGATCCGACGGCGTTCACCGTCGTCGGACGCATCGGCACACGCTCGCTCGATCGACTTGCGAGCCCGCTGATCGTCAAGGCCATGCAGGTCGAAGGGGGCTTCGTTCCAGCCTTCCTCTGGCTTCGTCGCGCCGATCCGAAGGGCCTCGAGGTCGGCTTGGACAAGCGACCGCAGTCCTTCGTCGCTGCGTCCGCGTGGCCAACAGGGGAGGGCTCGATGTTCTTCGCCCCACTCTCCACGGGCACTTCGATGCGGGAAGTCTTCATGAACTGGCTGGTCCAAGAGGGCTTCAGGAGCGTGCCGTGAGACACTTGGTTCTGCACGTCGTGACCCCCCTCCATGTCGGCGTCGGCCAGGGCATCGGCGGCGTCGATCTTCCCATCGCCCGCGAACGCGCAACGGGGCTGCCGTACATCCCGGGCTCGACGCTCAAGGGGTGCCTTCGCGCGAGCCTCGGTGAGAGTCCGGCAGTGCCGACGCTCTTCGGCGGCGAGCCCGGCGCGGTGCCGTTGGTGGCCGGCGCCGTGTACTTCGGCGATGCGCACCTGGTTGCGATGCCCGTGCGCCACGCAACCAAGGTCTTCGTCTGGATCACGGCTCCGCACGTACTGCGCACCGCGCGGCGCCTCGGACTCGACCTCCCGGTGTCCACCGGACCCACGGCACCGCTGGTCCTCGAGTACGACGCGCAGGTCTCGGCGACGCCAGCCTCCGAAGCCGTCGTGCAGTGGATCGCCGCCGTGACCGGCCACGATCTCGCGTGGGTGAAAGAGCGGGTCTACGAGGTGTCCGACGACGACTTCGCCTGGGCCTGCGAATTCGCGACGCAGATCGACGTTCGCAACCGAATCGGCCTCGAGACCGGGGTCGTGGTCGACGGTGCGCTCTGGAGCGAGGAGAGCCTGGCGCCGGAGTCGCTGCTCGTCGCGCCGCTCGATGCGCGGACCGCCGACGTCGACCTGGCACCGCTCGCCGTCGAGAGCCTAGCGCTCGGCGGCAAGGGCTCCATCGGCCGCGGGGTCTGTCGGGTCAGCCTGAGCGAGCGAGGTGCGGCGTGAATTTCCGAGTCCATTGGAAGCAGCTCCAGAACATCGACGACCTCGACAAGGACGCCGTCGCGTCGTTCGTCAAGACCCTCTATTCCTCGGGCCTCACGGCAGCCCGCGACGCCGCGCTCCGGGAAGAGCACGAGAAGCTGCTGAGAGCACTCGGGCTCGGACAGTCGGTGCCCGCCAAGAACATCGTCGGCGAAACACGCCGCGTCGCGAACACCGCGGTGGCGCTTCTTCGCAAGCTTCAGAGCAAGGGGGAGCGATGACGCACGCGGGACTGTTACTCATCCAATCGCCTGGCACGCAGGATGGAAAGATCCCCGATCCTGCGCGTCCCGAGCGCCTGGACGCCATCACGCGCTGTCCGGTCCCGTCGGCGTACGATCGCTTCTACGCGGTCTGGAGCGCCGCGCTGCAATCGCTCCCCGCCGCGCGGTCGGCGACGGCAACGACGACGTCCCGCATACTGATCGGGCACGGGCTCACCAGCGCGCACGAGGTCGGCCTGACGCTTCACCACACGTATGGGACGCCGGTCATCCCCGGCAGTGCGCTCAAGGGAGTTCTCGCACATTACGTTCACCGCACGATCGGTGCCGCCGACGAGCGATGGCGTGGTCCGATGCTCGACGACGACGGACGTGTCGTGGACGACCCGGGCGTGTTCTTCCGCACGCTCTTCGGCGCGGCCCCGTCCGAAGGGGACGAACAGGGCTATGCCGGCGTGGTGGCCTTCCATGATGCGTTGATGCATCCCGGCCCCGGCAAGCCACTTGCCGCCGACGTGCTGACACCGCATCAGACGGAGTACTACCGGGATGCGAGCGCCGATCCGAACGACTACACCAGTCCGATTCCGGTGGGTTTCATCTCGGTGAAGCCGGGGGTCCGCTTCGACGTGTGGCTCTCGGGCGACGATGCGGGCTGGGTGGGCACTGCGGCAACGCTCCTGGAACACGCCCTGCGTGAGCACGGCGTCGGAGGTAAGACGAGCAGCGGCTATGGCCGGCTCGAGGTGAGCTTCAAGGCCACGCCCGAAGAGCTCGCCCAGCGCAAAGAGGCAGAGACGCTCGCCCGCGAGGCCGAAGAGCGCGAGCGAGCCCAGCAGGCCCGGGCTGCGCAGCGGGCCGCAATCGAGGCTCGCATGGAGGACTTGACGCGGCGCCTTGCCACGGGCCCCGCCGAGCTCGACGGACTCTTTCGGTTTCTCAAGAACGAGAGCACGGACCTCGACGCGCGGGACCTGGGCGTCTGGATCGCGTCGCTGACCGCCACGGAAACCGAGTGGCTTCATGCGAAACTCCCCGCCTGGCTCGCCAGCATCGGCTGCGGTCCCCTGGGCGAGGCCTACGTGGCGGAACGTACCCGCCTGGGTCTTCCCTTCGGACCCCAGGAGCGGTCGAAGGACGGATTCCTTTGGAAGGTGAAGGCCGATCCGAGGCACTTTGAGCTGTTCCTCGAGGTCGACGGATCGCGGCAAACCCTCGACAAACCACACATCATCGAGTCCGACGACGGCCGCAAGCTCCGTTCGAAGGAGTTCGGTTTCGCCGTCGCGGTGACGACCGCCCGGCCCGAAGCCCCGAACGTGAAGGTCGTGTTCGAGGGCAACAAGGTGAAGAAGGTCTACCGTCATGGCTGAGTACCTCCTGCTCGTGAGCGTCGGTCCCATCCAGGACTTCATCAGCGCCGCCCGCAAGGCCCAGGACCTCTGGTTCGGTTCGTGGCTCCTGAGCGACCTGGCGCGCGCCACCACGACGGGCATCGCTGAAGCGGCCGGCGGCGTGCCGTCGTTCGTATTTCCCGCGACGGCGGCGGGCGAGGGCGAGGAGTCGCCGTCGGTGGCCAACAAGCTGCTGTGCCGCCTCGAGGGCACGCCCGAAGCCGTGCGCGCCGTCGCCGAGGCCGGTCGCCGAGCCATGGAAGATCGGTTGCGCGCGCATGCGACGCCGCTCTTCGATCAGGCTTCGGCGGTCGCCGGTGCGCGCTTCGACCGTGCGAGGGCCCTCGCGCAGATCGACGACCTGATGGAGTACCAGTGGGTCGCGGTGCCCTTCGAGGGACGCGACTACTTCACCGTCTGGAAGCTCGCCGAGGCGGAACTCGCGGCGGCGAAGAACACCCGGCGATGGCGCGAGGTGACCTGGGGTGTCGGCGTGCCCAAGTCGTCCATCGACGGCCTCCGCGAGTCGGTGTTCGACGAGCAGATCTTCGAGGCCGGCGGCGCCGACGTGCGGCGACGGCTGCACCTCAAGGACGCCGAGCGGCTCTGCGGGGTCGGTTATCTCAAGCGCCGAGGCGCCGAGGCTCCCGATGACGAGAGGCCCGGGGGTCCGTCGGGACGTGCACGGCCGGTGTTTCACAGTGCCTCGCACGTGGCCGCGGCGACGCTCCGCATGCGCGCTCTCCACCGCGACGCCCGAAGCGCCATGATCGCCCTGCGCACGGAACTCGAACGACTCGAGGTGCTCCCGCGCGTCAAGGCGAGGCCCACCGACGAGATCGCGCGCGCCGCGCAGTGCACGCCTGCGACCTTTCCGGCGTGGGCGGGACCCTCGAAGGACGAACCCCCGCAGCAGGCACTGGCGACGCAATCGCTGTCGGCCGCCGACGCCATCCACATGGTCTCGGCGGCCCACGGCATCGCAGCGTTCGCCGACGTCGATGGCGTGGTGTTCTACCCCGATCGCCTGCCGGACCTCTTCGATGAAGCGAAGGGATCCCGCGAGGTTCCGCAGGAGGTGCTCGAGCGCCTCGCGGACGTGCACCGCGCGCTCGGGGTGTCGCGCGACACGCTGCCGACATACTATGTGATGCTCCTCGCCGACGGCGACGGCATGGGCGCCTGTCTCGAGACCCTCGGAAGGGAACACGAGGGCCTCGAGCGACATCGTCAGGTGTCGAAGAACCTCGTGGCGTTCGCGCGTCGGGCCGCCGACATCGTCGTCGCCCACGGCGGAAGCCCGATCTACACCGGCGGCGACGACGTGCTGGCGTTCGTTCCGCTGCCGACGGCGCTCGCCTGCGCCGACGACTTGCGTCGGGCCTTCGCAGCGATGGTGCGTACGTCGCTCCCAGAGACCGCGTCGCCGACGCTGTCGGTGGGTCTCGCCATCGCGCACCACCTCGCCGACCTCTCAGAGGTTCGCCGCCTCGCTAAGGAGGCCGAGGGCCTCGCGAAGCGCCACCCGGGAAAGAACGCCCTCGGCATCGTGGTGGACCGTCGCTCGGGCCCGCGTATCCGCCTCGTCGGGTCCTGGGATGCCGTCGCGACCTCGGGCGAGCGATCGCTCCGGGAGCGGTTGGACGAGTATGCCGGGTGGCTGCACCAGCGGCTGATCTCACGCAAGACGGCCCACGATCTGCGCGAAGCACTGATCCCTTTGATCGTGGGCTCGGGGACCACGAACAACGCTGTGATTCGAAGCACCGTGAAGGCGGTGTTGCGCCAGAAGAGCGCTGGGGTGGGGCGCGAACACGGCGACCTCGAGCAACCGGTGAAGTTGTTCGGGGCGCTCCTCGACTCCAAGACCGCGTCGCGGCTCGAGACGCTCGGCGACGAGCTCGACGTCGCATGGATGCTCTGCAAGGCGTACGAGACCGCGCTCGGTCTCGAGGGCGCACGGCTGGCCGAGGAATCGCAGGAGGTCGGCGCGTGAACGTCTACCAGATCGAAGTGCGTGACACGCTCGTGCTGCGCGACAACCGCCCTATGGTCACCGGTGCGGGGCGGGCGACGACGATGGAACTCCCGTGGCCGTCGACCCTCGCCGGCGTCGTGCGCACTCGCGTGGGCTCGGACGCTCACGGGCGCTTCGTCGCCACGGACCTCGACGCGTTGAAGCGCATCGGTGTGCAGGGTCCGTGGCTCGTCGAGACCGCGACGGCGCAGCCGTTCTTTCCCGCACCACGCGACGGGGTGTGGTTCCATCATGATGGCGCGACGCGAGTGCACCGCCTGACGCCCCGGGTGACGGCGGCACTGCGGAGCGACGACGACCTTCTCGCCGTGGGCCTCGACGACGCGCCGTCCGGCAAGGCCTCGAGCGGGCCGCGGTACTGGTCGTGGCGTGCGATTGAGCGATGGCTCTTCGGCGACGGCCGCGCGCCGGACCCCACCTCCACCGACGTGCTCCACGGCCTTCCCGAAGAGGAGCGTACGCACGTCGCCCTTGGCGAAGACCGCACCTACGAGGACGGGCAACTGTTCACGACGATGCAACGTCGCTTCGTCGTCGAAGAGGTCGGAATCGCCCGCGAATTTGCGATCGGGTTCGGAGTGTCGGAAGGACAGCGCCTCGAAGGCGGTCTGGCCGCCGTCGGCGGGGAGCGCAGGGTGGCGTGGATCGCGCCCACCAGGGTCGCGCTTCCGACGCTCCCGGCGTTCGAGGCGCGCCTGGCCTCCGCGAAGCGATGGAAGGTCACGTTGCTGACCCCTGCGATCTTCGACGGCGGGGCGCTGCCAGCGTCGCGCACCCTCGCCGGCCTCCCCATCGTCGCCGCCGTCGTGCCCCGGCCCGAGGTGCTTTCGGGATGGGATTTCGCGGCCCGTCGTGGCGACAAGTGGGGCGCCCCGAAGCCCACCCGCCGCGCGGTACCGGCCGGCTCGGTGTACTGGCTCGACGCAACGGGTGCCGACGTTCGTCGCGTGGCCGAGATGCTCTGGTTTCAGTGCGTATCGTCGCAGCCCCAGGATCGGCTCGACGGCTTCGGCCTTGCGGTGGTCAGCGTCGCGTAGAGAGCGCGCGGATCGAGCAGACGTCACAACCCACAAAGGATACGATCACATGGCTCTCTTCCTTTTCGTCCACGCCCACTCGCCGCTGCACCCGGGCACGGGTCAATCGCTCGGTGCGGTGGATCAGGCGGTCGCCCGCGACAAGGCGACGGGCTATCCGTATCTGCCCGGAAGCTCGCTCAAGGGCGCGCTGCGCGCGAAGGCCGCCGGGAATCCCGACATCAAACTCGTCTTCGGCCCCGACACGAGCGAGGCCGAGAAGAGCTCGGGATCGGCAGTCTTCGGCGACGCCAACCTGCTCTTTCTGCCGGTTCGGACCACCAAGGGTCTCTTCGCGTACGTGACGACGGAGTACATGCTGCGTCGCTTCAAGCGGGACGCCGATCTCGAGCGGTTCACCCCGCGGCCGGGCAGTGGCCCCATCGGGAACTTCGTGAGCGACGGCAAGAATGTCGCCTTCGACGATCTGGCGACGGTCGAAAAGAAGGACGAGGCGCTCCTCGGACAGGTGCTCCAACTCATGCCCAAGGAGCTCGAAGCCGAGGTGCGCCCGCGCGCAGTGTGCATCGCCGAAGACACCTTCCGATTGCTGCTGGAGCAGGGCCTCGATCTCGTGACGCGCGTGCGCATCGACGCCGAGACGCACACTGCCGACGGCGGCGGTCTGTGGCTCGAGGAGAACCTACCTGCGGAGACTATCCTCGTATCGCTCGTCGGCGAGCTTCGCGACAAACCGAAGGTCGAAACGGTTGTGCGGAAGGCGGCCGAGGGTGTGACGTACCTCGGCGGGCACGTGACCGTGGGGCGTGGACGCACGCAGCTCCACGTCGGAGGTGCGCGATGAGCGATCGTGCCTGGGCGACCAAGGCTCACGAGATCGTGGCGCGGGTCGCCAGCAGCGACGCTGGCGCGGCGAAGAACTTTCGAACGCAGTGCATGAACTCGCCGGTGCTCGTGCGGCAGGCCGGCGCCCTGCAAGCCGTCGCGTTCTGGCGACGGACCGCCGAGGGCAAGGAGTTCAGCGATTGCGTCGCCGAAATTCGCGGTGATCGCGACGGCGCGGGTCTGCTCGATGCCCTCGCGAAGCTCCCCGACGGTGAGTACGTTGATGCCTCGCGGAAGCTCGTGCGCATTGTCGGCTGGCTGCGGCGCTTCGCGCAGGCCGAACTCTGACGACGGCTGAGCCCGATCGAGTTCGTGCGCTGGCGCGAGTACCGCTGACTCCCGCCGGTCCGGTGGGATACTCACTGGGCATGGCGACCGAGCGCACGGCCCTTCGTGGTGCATCTCGTCGTGAAGCACGAGCACCGCCATGGCCTCGATCCGGAAGTCGCGTACCCGGTGCGCGATCCCCATGGGGATGAGGCCGCTGCTCTGCTTGCGGGCAACCGCACGCCGTGGTTGGCGTCTCGACCGACGTGACCGCCGCGAAGCCCACCGGCCGCTGCCAACTCGCGCCCACGCCTCGCCCTGCGCTACGGTCGGTCGCGATGGACGACGCCACCGCGCTCGATCGCATGCGCACCCCGGAGGCCCGCGTCCTCGGCCTCCCCGCCGGCGCCGACTTCGCCGCCATTCACGCTGGTGTCGAACGGCTCCGGGCCCAGTTCACATCAAGGACAGGAGTGCCTGGAAGGTCTGGTACAAGGACGAGGCACGGACAGAAGACCAGAAGGCGCTCTTCGCGGAGGCAGCGACGGTGCTTGCCATGCCCTCCAGCCCGGCGACCGTGACGAACCCGGCGGAGGTAGCGGTCGTGCTTCCGTGGGTCGCGGCCCGGGCATGGATTGCCCTCGACCGGAATCGCGACACCCTCTTCGCGGTGGTTGCAGGGAAGAAGCTCGATCGACAGATGAAGGACTTGGAGGTGATCGGCGGCGTGAGGGAAGCCCTCCTCGCGGGCTCGGCCGCGCAGCCAGCGGACATCGACTTCGGCGGCAGGTGACGGCGAGTGCCAAGGTGAAGGCCGTGCAGCCGCGCTGACGCTTCGATCGTCGTATGCTCGACGGAGGGGTCACCTCAGGCGTCGATGCTCGACCTCTCGGTCCGCTGTCAGCAATCGCCCTTGTCCTCGGTCATCTCCCTCCAGAAACGGAGGTTGCCCATGCCTGTCTCCACCCAGCGCATCCACGGCATCATCCACCTCGCCTCTACCGCCGCGGCCGCCGTCGGGGCCGGGCTCGCTCAGCTCCCCTGCTCGGACTCGGTGCCGATCACCAAAATCCAGACCGCCATGATCATTGGCATCGGGGTCGAACACGGGCTCGAACTCTCGCGGCCCGCTGCGCTGAGCCTGCTCGCCACCGCGCTCGCCACCATGGCGGGTCGGGGCATCTCGCAGGTCCTGTTCGGATGGATTCCAGGGTATGGCAACGCCCTCAGTGCTGCCACCGCCGCGGCCATCACCGAGGCGGTCGGCTGGTTCGCCCACTCGCAGTTCGGCCAACAGACCGCGCGCCGTCTCTCCGCGTGAGCCTCTCCGCCAGGGAGCGATTGCGTACCCCTTGATCGCGGGGGTGATATCGTGCGGCCACCTCGGGCGGATCCATGCGCGACATCACCCTCTACCTCGATGAAACGGGCGACTTCGTCCACCCCGGCAATCAGAGCGACGCGACCGGCCTCCGGCTGGTCGGAGGCCTCCTGCTGCCGGGGACCCCCGAAGGGCTCGACCGAACCCTGCGGCCGCGGGTGTGGCGTGCCTTCGGCGCGTGGCGGGGGGCGTGGCATGCCACCGAAGTCCGCAACCCGTACAAGTTGGCCAAACATCA
>CAIOSS010000526.1 GCA_903860995.1 uncultured delta proteobacterium
CCCGGCGCTGCGCGAGCGCCTGGAGGACCTCGGCCCGCTGAGCGAGGCGCTGCTGGCCGAGCAGTCGACGCGCACTGGCCGACGCGGGCGGACCCTCACCGACGCCGCCCTCGCGAAGCTGCGTCGGTACGCGTGGCCCGGCAACATCCGCGAGCTGGCCAACGTGCTGGAGCGGGCGACGATCCTCAGCGACGGCGCGGTGCTGGGGGCAGACGCCATCGACCTGCCCGACGCGCGACCGACCCGGCCCGAGGTGGCGCCGCCGACACTGGCCCGAGAGCTGCGCTCGCTGGAGTCGGTAGAACGTGAGTACATCCGAGAGGTTCTGTCGCACACGCGAGGGAGGGTCTACGGGTCGGGCGGGGCGGCGGCGATCCTGGGGCTGAAGCCGTCGACCCTCCAGAGCAGGATGAAGAAGCTGCGGCTCGATCGCCTCGACGCCGGGACGGCGCCGCGGTAGACGGCGACCCGATGACGCACGGGGACCTCAGGGGCAAGACGGCGCTGGTGACCGGGGCCAACCAGGGCATCGGGAGGGTGTCCGCGCTGGAGCTGGCGAAGATGGGCGCCGCGGTGATGATGGTCTGCCGCAGCGAGGAGAAGGGCCGCGCGGCCCGCGAGGAGATCGTGGCGCAGGTGAAGGGCGCGACGGTCGAGCTCATCGTGGGGGACGTGTCGTCCCTCGCCTCGCTGCGGGAGATCGCCGTGCGCTTCCTCGACGGGCACGACCGGCTCGACATCCTGCTCAACAACGCGGGCGTGCTGGCCACCTCGCGGCGCGAGAGCGCCGACGGTTTCGAGCACACCTTCGCGACCAATCACATCGGGTACTTCTACCTGACGCACCTGCTTCGCCCGACCCTGGAGCGGACCCCCGGGGCCCGCGTGGTGAGCGTGTCGTCCGAGGCCCACCGCCGCGGCGTCATCAACTTCGACGACCTCCACGGGCGCAAGCGCTGGAGCGCGACGGGCTCCTACTCGGCCTCGAAGCTGGCCAACGCGCTCTTCACGCGCGAGCTCGCGCGGCGCCTCGCGGGCACCGGGGTGACGGCGAACTGTCTGCACCCCGGGGTCATCGGGTCGGGCTTCGCGAGCACCGACGGCGGCATCGTGGCAATGCTCGCGAGGTTGGTGCGCCCGCTGCTCTTGACCAACGAGGAGGGCGCGAGGACCCAGGTCTACCTGTGCGGCTCACCCGAGGTGGCGGGTGTGACCGGGAAGTACTTCGATAAGTGCAAGGAGCGCACGCCGTCGCGGGCCGCGCAGGACGATGCCGTCGCGGGCGATCTGTGGAGGGTTTCGGAGGAGCTCTGCGGGCTCAAGGGCGGCGTCACCCTCCAGTAGTGGGCGCCTCCGGGGCGCTCAGCGCGCGCCGGTGGTGAGCGAGATCTCCTTCGGTTCGCCCGCGCGGATGAGCCGCACCGTCACCGTCGCGCGGACGCGACCACCGAGCACGGCGACGAGGTCACCCGGCCGCTCGACGCGCTGGCCGTCGACCGCGAGGAGCAGGTCGCCGAGCAGCAGGCCCCCCGACTCTCCGGGGCCACCGGGCTCGAGCGCCGCCACGAGCAGCCCGCGTCGCTGCCCGACGGCCTCGACGAGCCCTTCGCTGACCCGCCCGGGGACCACCTCCACGCCGAGGTACCCGCGGCCGATCTTCCCGTGGGCCGCCAGCTCGGGGACCATCCGTCGCAAGGTCTCGGTGGGGATCGTGCCACCCCCGCGGCCGAGCCCGGCGGTGTTCATCCCGAGGAGGCGCCCGGCCGTGTCGGCGAGCGCGCCGCCCGAGAATCCGCGCGGCAGCGAGCCGTCGACCTCGATGTACCGGTCGATGCTCGCGCCGGCCATCGTGCGATACCCCTCCCCCACGGCGGAGACCATCCCCAGCGTGGCGCGGGCCGTGCGCCCGGGGCGGCCGAGGGTGAGCACCAGGTGGCCCACCTTAACGCTCGCGGTGTCGGCCCACTCGGGTGGGGCCAGGTCCGTCGCGTCGACCTTGAGCACCGCGAGGTCGGCGCCCCGGTCGCGGCCGAGAACCTTCGCGCTGAGGGTGCGACCGTCGCCCAGCGCGACCTCCACGACCTCCCTCCCCTCCAGCGCGTGCGCCGCGGTGATCAGCAGCCCGTCGCCGCCGAAGACCACCGCGCTCGCCGCGGAGCATCGCCCTTCGAGGCGAACCACCGCCGCTCCGCCCCGCGCCACCGCCGCTGCCATCGACTCGGAGACCTGTTGGAGAACGCTCATGGATGAACCCGCTTCCTTCTGCGAACCGCCGCGCAACGCCGCCGGTCACGGGCTCCATCGTGGCGCGCGACGGGGGCTCCACCATCGCCCGATGGTCGAGCCGCCGACCTCGACCATCGGGCAGGTCGGGCCCTCCCCTTCCGGTGGGGAGGCGGGTCGGTCACGCATCGCCCGAAAGGTCGCGAGCGCAGACGGTGCGTGGTAGGGCGCGATCCGTGAGTGCTCGTCACCTGCTTCTGGACAGCCCCGCGCTAGGGCGCAGGGTCCACCTCTGGTGCTTCGGCGAGGTGGGCCTGCCCCTCGTGGTGTTTCCCTCCAACGCGGGCGTCGCGCACGAGTGGCAGGAGAGCGGGATGATCGACGCGCTCGGCCCGCTGCTCGCCCAACGGCGGATCAAGGTCTACTGCCCCGAGAGCAACGTCTCCCGGAGCTTCTCGGGCGCCGGCAGCCTCGACGAGCGCATGGCGCACCACCACGCGTACGAGCGCTTCGTGCTCGACACCCTGGTGCCCTTCATCCGGGACGATTGCCGCTCGCCCGACGCCCCGATGGTGGCCACCGGCTGCAGCGTGGGCGCCCTCTACGCGTCGCTCTTCGCGCTCAAGCACCCGGAGACCTTTCCCCGGGCGCTCTGCCTCTCCGGCCGCTATCGCACCAGCCGGCTCTTCGGGGGCGCCTCGAACCACGACGTGTACCTCAGCGACCCCCTCGCGTTCCTGCCGAACCTGGAGGGCGCGGCGCTGGCGCGGGTTCGCCGGAGCGCGCACCTCACGGTGGTGGTGGGCCGTGGCGCGCACGAGGATGGCTGCATCGGCGAGACCGCCGAGTTTGCGACCTGGCTGCAACGCAAGGAGATCCCCAACCACGCGGCGTTCTGGGGAGCCGACAGCCGCCACGACTACACGTGGTGGCGTCGCCAGGCCGCCCACTACCTGAACCAGCTGTTCTGACCAGCCGCGCTCGGACCGGCCTCGCCTTGACGCCGCCCCGCGTGTGGCCACGCTGCGCGTAGCGATGCGAACCCTCCCCGATGCCCGCGACCCCGATGCGCCGCTGCGGGTGTGCGTGCTCGCAGACGACGCCATCGCGCGCGCGGGCCTCACGGGGATGCTCGCGGACGCCGACCTCCTGGTCGAGAGCGCACGCCTCACCACCGACCTCGACGGGGCGCTCGATGAGCACGGCGCCGACGTGCTGCTGCTCGACGCGGGCGCAGACCCGTCCCGGGCGGCGGCCTGGCTCGACACCCTGCGCGCGACGATCGCACCGGCCGTGGCGCTCCTCGTCGACGCGACCCGCCTCGACGACGTGTTCGCCGCGGGCATCCTCGGGGCCCTCGCGCGGGACGCCTCGCCGGCGACGGTGCGGGCGGCGCTGGCGTCCGCGGCGCGCGGCCTGGTCGTGCTCGACGCCGGCTTCCACCGCGGGCGCGGGGCGATGGTCAGCGAGCGTCGGGCCTCCGGGCCGATGAGCTCGCTCACGCCGCGCGAGGTCGAGGTGCTCGCGCTGCTGGCCACGGGGCTGCCCAACAAGCTCATCGCCCACCACCTGGGGATCAGTGAGCACACGGCGAAGTTTCACGTGACAGCGGTGATGGCGAAGCTTGGGGCCCAGAGCCGGACCGACGCGGTCATCCGCGCGGCGCGGCAGGGCATGGTGTCGCTCTGATCTGTGATATGGCGCGGGCGTGTTCACGGTCAGCGAAGAGGTCACGTTCTGCTACGGCCACCGGTTGATGGACTACGTGGGTCGCTGCGCGCGCATCCACGGCCACAACGCCCGGGTCGAGCTGGTGCTGGGGTCCGCGACGCTCGACCGCCGCGGCTTCGTCATGGACTTCGGCGACCTGGAGGAGGTCGCGAAGCGCTTCCTCGACGAGACCCTCGACCACCGGCTGCTGCTGCGCCGCGACGACCCGGTGATCCCGTCGCTCACGGCGGCGGGCGAGGTCTTCGTGGCGCTCGACGAGAACCCCACGGCGGAGTTCCTCGCGCGATTCATCTTCGAGGCGCTTACGCAGAAGGGTATTCCCCTGAAGGCGATCCGCTTCTGGGAGACCGCGACCAGCGTGGCGACCTACGAGCCGTAGCGCGCCTCAGCGCAGGCCCAGCGACTCCGCGAGGGTGTAGATCGACGACATCCCCGAGGCCCGCTCGCGGCGTGCGATGGTGTGCACCATCGCCTGCGAGGCGCCGTTGACGGGTGTCGGCACGCCGAGGGCCTGGCCGCGCTCGACCACCTCGCCATTGAGGAAGTCCACCGCCGGGGGTCGGCCGCGCTCGATGGCCGACAGCATCGACGAGCGCATGCGGCGGTAGCGCGCCCCCACCGCGAGCAGGAGCGTGTGCTTGGCCAACAGGCTGGGCGAGCCGACGATGCGCGCCTCCTCGTCGGTGAGGGCGATCCAGTCGAGGTCGAGGGTGCCGCTCACCTTCTCCAGGTGGATGCCCGAGGCGCGCGCCACCCGCACCGTCTCCGTCATGATGGCGAGCACCAGGCGACGCACGGTGAGCGACACCATCAGCGCCCCGAGGCGGTCGCCGCCGATGGTGCCCATCGTGGAGATGGCGGCGTTGATGGCCAGCTTGCTCCAGCGCGCGCCGGCGAAGTTGTCGCTCCGGGTCACCGGCCCGACGCACTCCAGCAGCATCGCGAGCCGGTCGAGCCGGAGGTCGGGCGCGCCGTCCATGCGGCCGATGGCGAAGCCCCCCGCGGCGGTGCGCTCGAAGACGCCCGGCTCGGGCATCGAGGCGCCCCACGCCACGACCGCGCCCAGCACCCGGTCGGCGCCCGCGATCTTCGCCACGCGGTCTTCGCAGAGGCCGTTCTGGAAGCACACCATCGCGCCGTCAGGCTTGAGCCACGGGAGCATCGAGCGCGCGGCCTGCTCGACGTTGGGCGGCTGCACCGCGAGGATGACCAGGTCGAAGGGCGCCACGTCGGGGGTGAGCGCGGAGAGGCACTGGCCCGGCACCGAGCGCGTCGACTCCGCCCCCGTCAGGCGGAACCCGTGGTGGCGGATGGCCTCGGCGATCTCGACGTTGGTGGAGTAGCTGACCACCTCGACCCCGAGCGCCGACCAGGTCTCCGACAGGCACGCGGCGGTGATGCCGCCGATGCCGCCGCAGCCGACCACCAACACCCGCTGCGCCCGCTCGACGGGCTCCGCGGTCACCAGGGAAGCACGGGGTTCGCTCATCGCAGGGATCGGTCTACACCAGGGCTGGTGCCCTCGCATCGCCGCGCCGCGTTGACGCGGGTGCCGGGGCGCGGGTAGTGCCTGCGCAACCGATGAACCCCAAGGACGACCGCTCCGCTCCGTGGCTGCGCGACGCGATCACCGTCGCGGCGAGCGTGCGCCTCGACGACGAGGTGACCCTCGACGCCGCCAACACGGCGCGCGTCCGCTACCGCGGCGTCAACGTGAAGGAGGCCTTCACGCTGCGCGACGCCGACGGTCGGTACTTCCGCGCGTCGCTGCGCACCTGCGAGGGGGAGGCCGCGACGGCGCTCGCCTACGAGGCCATGGAGGCCGACCCGGAGTCGCCGCTGCGGGTGACGCTGTTCAACGCCATCCCGCAGCGGCAGCGGATGCTCTGGGTGACGCAGAAGGCCGCCGAGCTCGGGGTGTACGCGATCCAGCCGGTCTTCACGGTGCGCTCGGTGCAGGCCGACGGGCTGGCGCACGAGAAGGCCCACGCGTGGCCGGGGCAAGCCATCAAGGGCGCCCGGCAGTGCCGCCGGGCGATCGTGCCCGAGGTGATGCCGGCGCGCTCGCTGGCCGAGGCGCTCGCGACGCCTGCGTGGACGGACGCGGCGCTGCGGGTGGTGATCGACGACCGGGCCGAGGCGGCGAGCGCAGGGTCGGCCGCGGCGCCGACCTCCATCGCGCTGATGGTGGGCCCGGAGGGCGGGTTCAACGCCCAGGAGCGGGAGATGATGCGGGCCGCGGGCGCCGCGATGTGGCGGCTGGGCGGACGTGTGATGCGGGCGGAGACGGCCTCCATCGCGGGTCTCGCGGTGCTCCAGCACCGATTTGGTGACCTGACCATCGTGGTCTGAGGGGTATCCTCGGGTTTGCATGGGCGACGCGCGACGCTCCGCCCCGTCGTTCGAAGGAAACCGGGAGGCGATCCTCGCTGCGCTGCGGCGCACGCTCCCACCGCGGGGCCTCGTGCTGGAGGTCGCGAGCGGCAC
>CAIOSS010000527.1 GCA_903860995.1 uncultured delta proteobacterium
CGGTCGCGAGGTTGGGCGCCGTGGGCGGCTGCGGCTGCGCGAGCACGGGCGCGCACCACCCGAGGGAGAGCCCCAGGGCCAGCGCGAGCGCCGAGCGCGAAGCCGCCGAGCTCAATCGGTCACCCGCATCAACACGTTCTTCAGGTAGTCGCCCTCGGGGAAGGCCAGCAGCCGCGGGTGGTCGCCCGGCGCGCCCCACGCGTCGATCACCTGGAGCACCTTCCCGGCCCGCCCCGCGCTCTCCTCCAGCGAGTCCACGAACATCTCCCGCGTGACGTGGCTGGAGCAGCTCCCCGCGAGGTACCACCCGCCCGGCGCAACGAGCCCGAGGCAGGCCGCGTGAAGCGCGCGGTAGCTCTTGAGCGCCGTCGGCACCGACGCATCATTCGGCGCGAAGCTCGGCGGGTCGGCGATCACCAGGTCGAAGCGCCGCCGCTCCTTCGTGGCCTGCTGTATCCACGCCGGAACGTCGGCCACCACCGTCTCGTGCGCCGCCTCTGCCAGCCCGTTGGCGCCCCAGGTCTCCTGCGCCAGCGCGATGGCCCCCGGGGCGATGTCCACGCTGGTCACCGCCTTCGCGCCCCCGAGGCCCGCCGCCACCGAGAACCCGCCCGTGTACGAGTACAGGTTGAGCACCCGCATGCCCGCCGCGATGCTGCGCACCCGGTGCCGCGACTCCCGCTGGTCGAGGAACAACCCCGTCTTCTGCCCGTGCATCAGGTCGCCGCGGAGCACCATCCCCCGCTCGCGCACGCTGCGCACGTCGTCGCCGAGCTCCCCCTCCAGCACCTCGACCCGCGCGCCGTCGGGCCCCCTGCGCCGCAGCAGCAGCGTGCGCACGCCCAGCGCCGCGAGGCCCTCGCGCATCCCCTCGCGCACCAGCGGCCACTGCGCCTCGGCGCCCGGGCCGTCGAGGCCGAGCACCGCGGCGTCGCCGTAGCGGTCGCAGGTGAATCCCGGCAGCCGATCGCCCTCGCCGTGCAGCAGCCGCCACGCGTCGGTGTCCGCCGGGACCACCAGGCGCCGCAGCTCGATGGCCCGCGCGAAGCGCAGCGCGATGAGCTCGCGGGAGAGGGCCTCGTCGCGGGTGGTGAACACCCGCACCCCGATGGCGTCGCCGTCGACGAGGCCGCGCGCCACGAAGCGCCCGGCGCCGTCCCGAACCGTGGCCACGGACCCGGCGGGGGCGTCGAAGGGGAGGAGGGCGTCGCGGTAGATCCAGGGGTGGCCGCCAGCGATGGCGCGCTCGACGGGCTTGCGGAGACGGAGGTCGACGGACGGTGGGCTCATGACCCCCGGTGCTCTACCGCAATTCCGGGGGGTCGCGCGACCGCTACGGGGACGCGGACGGGAAGCGCAGGTTGCGGGTCACGATGTCGCGCACCCAGGCCTGGAGCTGCCCGAACTCGTCTTCGCTCGAGTACATCCGCACGATGAAGAAGCGCCGGCCGCGGGGCACCACGAAGGCCGCGCCCTGGAGCTCGGTGCTGCCCTCGTGGCCGTGCTGGGCCACCCAGTAGCCCGCGGTGCCGGAGAGGACGTCGTCACCGACGGCGCGGTCGGCCCCGCCGGGGGACTCGAGCGGCGGGAGCCCGCGCGGTCCGGTGGGCTGGGCGTTGAAGGCCGAGGTGTTGGCGGCCGGGGGGGCAGTGCGCACGTCGAACATCTCCAGCCGCTCGCCGTGCACGGCGTGCGAGTAGCGCTCGACGGTGTAGTTGCGCTGCTGGTCGTGCGACTCGACCTCCCAGCCGCCGGCCTGGCTGTCGAAGACGTAGGCGGGGCGGGGCGGGCGAGCGCACCCGGCGAAGACCCAGACCATCGCGGCGACCAGGAGCGACCGGAAGCGACCCATCCCTTCGCGCTAACAGGGTCCGCGGTCGGGGCGCCAGTTTCTGACGATCGACCGGGGCGCGGCGCGTCCGTGGTACTTCCTGAGGCAAGAGATGAGCGTCCGGGTCGGTCGGTTTGAGCTGGACGGGCGCGTCGCGAGCGGCGGGTCGGCGGAGGTGTACCGCGCCCACGACCCCCTCACGGGGCGCGACGTCGCCCTCAAGCGACTGCGCATCGACCGCGACGACGCCACCGCGCGGGCCCGCTTCGAGCGCGAGGCGCGCATCCTTTCGGAGCTCGATCACCCCAACGTGGTGACCTACGTGGCCCACGGCGTCGACGACGAGGGCCGGCTCTACCTGGCCACCGAGTGGCTCGCGGGCGAGACCGTCGAGGCCGCCATCGAGCGCGAGCGCCCGGGCGACTGGTCGGCGCTGCGGATGCTCCAGGAGAGCGCCTTCGGCCTGGCGGCGCTGCACGCGGTCGGGGTCATCCACCGAGACGTGAAGCCGGCCAACCTCTTCCTGGCGGCGAGCCCGGAGGGGGCCGTGGTGAAGGTCATCGACCTGGGCATCGCCGTCGGCGAAGGCGACCTCGCCCTCACCCGCGCCGGCACCGTCGTGGGCAGCCCCTTCTACATCGCCCCGGAGCAGCTGCGCGGCGAGGAGCCCTCCCCCGCGTCGGACCTCTACGCCCTCGCGGTGGTCTTCTTCGAGCTGCTCACCGGCTTCCGGCCCTTCCAGGGGGTGGACACGCGCACCGTGCTCCAGCGCATCGCGCGCGACGCCCCGCCGCGCCTGCGCGAGCTGCGCCCCGACCTGCCGGCCGCCCTCGAGTCCCTCCTCGACCGCGCGCTCTCCAAGGACCCGTCGCGCCGCCCGGTGGGCGTGGTGGAGTTCGTCGAGGAGGTGAGCGCCGTCCTCGAGCTGGTGACCACCCGTCCGGACGGCGTCCCCGAGGCGTCGCTCCTCGCCCGCAGCGAGCAGCGGGTGCGCGTGGTGGCGCTCGTGCGGGCGGCCCACGACGGGGCGCGCGGGCTCCTCGCCGACGCAGCGGCGCGCCTCGCCGAGCGGGGCGCGGGCATCGAACGCGACGGCGAGCACGGCATCCGGGCGGTCTTCGGCGACCACCGGCTGCGCGGCGACGAGGCGGTGCGCGCGGTGCGGGCGGCGGCCGAGGTGCGGGGCCGCGGGCTGCGCGTGGTGGTCGTGACGGGCCTCACCCGGCGCCTCGGCGACGCCCTCGACGGGCCCGCGCTTTCCCGCGCCGCCGCCCTGCTCTCCGGGACCTCCGAGGGCGAGCTGCTGGTCGACGCCGCCACCGCGGTCGCGCTCGGCGGGCGCTTCGAGACCGAGGCCCGGCGCGAGGGCCAGCGGGTGGGGCGCGACCTCGAGCGGCTGCACTCCGCCGCGCCGCGCTCGCTCCTCTACGACGCGGGCACGCTGCCGGGCCGCGACGAGGCGCTCGATTTTCTGCTGGGCCACGTGCGCGACGCCTGGGCGCAGCGCCGCCCGCGGGTGCTGGTGGTGAAGGGCGAGGCCGGCGTGGGGAAGTCCACCCTGGCCCGCGAGGTGATCTCGCGCCTGCTCGCCGAGCGCGCGCTCGACGTCGAGCCGAGCGCGGCGCCCCTGCTCACGCTCCGCGGCGACCTGCTGGCGAACCACACTCCCCTCGGCGCCGTCGGCCGTGCGCTTCGGGAGCGCGCGGGCATCCAGGAGGGCGCCACCCCGGAGGCCCAGCGCGCGCGCCTGGAGCACCTCGTCGACGGCGCCCTCGACGAGACCTCGCTGGGCTTCCTCGCGGACATCGCCCGGGTGCCGCTGCGCGCGGAGGGCAGCGTGCTGCGCGCGGCCCGGCGCGACCCCGACCTCTTCCGCGACGGGCTGCTGCGCTCGCTGCTCGGGCTCATCCGCGCGACCAACGCCAGCAGCCCGGCGCTGCTGCTCCTCGAAGACGCCCAGTGGATCGACGGGTCCACCCTGGAGGTGCTCGCCTGCATCGTCGACGCGCTGCCCGAGGCCGCCCTGGTGGTCGTCGCCCTCACGCGCCCCGAGCCCGAGGCCCTCGCCCGCCTCGGCCGCGTCTGGAGCGCCCTGCCCCGCGTCGACCTCGCGCTCCCCCCGCTCGCGACCGCCGTCGTCCAGCGCCTCGCGGCCCGCGGCCTCGGCGCCCTCGACGACCCGCGGCTGCGCGCCGACCTCGTCGCCCGCTGCAGCGGCAATCCCCTGTTCCTCGAAGAGTTGCTCGGGGTGGTGCGCGAGGCGGCGGCGCGCGACCCGGGGCCGGGCCCTCGCTTGGAGCTCCCTACCGCGGCCCTCTCGGCGGTGCAGCTGCGCCTCGACGGGCTCGACCCCGAGGCGCGTCGCATCGTTCGGGCGGCGAGCGTCTTCGGCCCGGTGTTCTGGCGCGACGGCCTCGCCTCCCTCGTCGGCGCGAGCCCCGAGGCGCAGCTCGACCGCCCGCTGCGGGTGCTCTCCGCCCACGGCTTCGTGAGCCCGGCGCCCTCCTCCCGGGTCGCCGGCACCATCGAGTACGCCTTCCGCCACGACCTCGTCCGCGACGCCGCCTACGCCACGCTGCTCGACGACGACCGCCGCGCCCTGCACGCCCGCGTGGCCGCCTGGCTCTCCGCCCGCGAGCGCACCGACCCCGCCCTCATCGCGCGCCACCACGACCTCGCGGGGCAGCCCGAGCTCGCCCGCGCGTGGTGGCTGCGCGCCGCCCGCGCCGCCCTGCGCGACCAGGCCTTCCACGCCGCGCTCGAGCACGCCACCCGCGCCCTCGCGGGCTCTCCCCCGCCCGACGAGCGCCGGGAGACCCTCTGCGTGCGCGCCGACGCCTCCTTCGCGCTGGCCGACAGCGCCACGGCCCTCGACGACGCCCGCGCGGCCGAGTCCATCCCCGGCGCCACCGCGGCGCAGCGCCTCCGGGTCGCGGTCTGCGTGGCCAACGGGCAGACCCTCCAGGGCCGCATCGACGCCGGGCTCGCGGTGCTCCAGGTGGCCTGCGCCCGCGCCGCGGCCATCCCCCGGGGGCCCGGCGACGACGAGGTGCCCCCGGCGCTGTGGCTCTCCGCGACGCTGCGCCAGGCCCACCTGATGACCCAGCGGGGCATCGCCCGGGACGCCCTCGACCTCGCCCGCGGGGCCATGAACGACGACCGCACCCCGCGCGCCGACCGCGACGCCGCGCGCTCCCTCGCCGACGCCGTCGTGGGCAGCGCGCTCCTCGGGCTACAGCGCCTGGAGGAGGCCCGCGACGCCTGCGAGCAGGCCCTCGACCGATCGCAGCGCGACGGCGACCTGCCGCGGATGTTCCAGGCGGCCATCGCCGAGGGGCGGGTGCTCACCCGGCTGGGCGACCACGCCCGCGCGGTGCAGCGCCTCGAGCGCGCCCGCGACGACGCCGGCCGGCTCGGCATGGCCCTCTACGAGACCATCGCGCTGCAGCACCTGGGCGTCGCGCTCGCCCGGCGCGGCGACGGGGCCGCGGCCCTGCGCGTCGAGGCCCGCGCGCTCACCCTCGCCACCCGCCACGGCCTCGCCCGCATCGCCGCCCGCTCCCGGGTCTACACCGCGTGGATCGAGGGCTTCGACCCGCGGGTGCCCGACGCCGAGGCCTCGCTGCGCTGGCTCGGGATGTCCACCGACGAGGGCCGCGGCGACGCCCCGCTGCGCTGCCTCCTGCGCGCCGCCCACGCGCGCCTGCTGCTGCTGCACCGCGACGGCGACGGCGCGCTCGCGCTGGCGAAGGAGGCCGTCGGGCTCCTCGACGCGGGCGTCACGCTGGAGGACGGCGACGTGTTCGTGCGCTGGGTGTACGCCGACGCGCTGGCGAAGCTCGGGCGCCGCGGCGAGGCCGACGACGCCTACGTGCGCGCCTGGTCGCGGGTCAACGCGCTGCTGGCCAACATCGGCGACGGCGCGCGCCGCAAGCGCTGCCGCGAGGGCGCCCTGGAGCATCGGGCGCTCGCGGACACCATCGTCGCCCGGGGGCTGCCGACCATCAACGTGCTGGACTGACCGTCCGCACGTCGAGCTGCACGGCGTCGGGGCCCGTCCACGGGTCGGTGCGCAGCACGCCCACCACGTCGACCCGCGACTGCGCCGGAGGCAGGGCGCCCCCCGCGCGCGCAGCCACCCCCTCGCGGAAGAAGCCCGCGACCGCCCGCCGCCCCGCCATGAACGACAGCCGCAGGTGCTGCTCGCCGATGGGCCGCGAGTCGCCGAGGCGCACGTCGCGCAGCGACACCACCACCTCGGGGTTGCCCTCGCCGGTGGGCTCGAGCGAGCGCAGGTCGCGGGCGAGCGTCGCGGTGAGGTCGGCCTCGGTGAGCTCCGCCTCGGGCGCCCGCTCGGGCTCTGGGGTACCGCCCGACCGCGCCACCGCCTCCGCGAAGGCCTCGCGGAACTCCCCGATGCGCTCCGGCCGGATGCGCACCCCGGCCGCCGCGTCGTGGCCGCCGAAGCCCTCCAGCAGCCCGCGGCACGCATACACGGCATCGTAAAGTTTCGTCCCGCGCGGGGCGCGCACCGAGCCGACGCCCAGGCCGTTCTCGATGGCGATGACGCACACCGCGGCCCGGAGCCGCTCGACGAGGCGCCCGGCCACGATGCCGCCCATGCCCGCGTGCCAGCCGTCGCCCGCGACCACCACCCCGGCGGGCGGACGGCCGCCGTGCAGCGCCTCGGCCTGCGCGAGCGCGGCGTCGACGAGCTCGGCGGAGATCTCCCGGCGGCGGAGGTTGGCCTGCGCGAGGGCGAAGGCGCGGGCCTGGGCGTCGCGGTCGTTCTCGCTCAGCAGGAGCTCGAGGGTCGGCGTGGCGGGGCCGAGGCGCCCCGGGGCGTTGAGCATGGGCGCGAGCGAGAAGGCCACGTCGCGCGCCACGAGGCGGAAGCGCAGCTTCGACTCGGCGAGCAGCGCGCGCACCCCGGGGCCGCCGTGGCCGTCGGCGATGCGCTCGAGGCCGTGGCGGGTGAGCGTGCGGTTGTCGCCGTCGAGCGGGGCGACGTCGGCGATGGTGCCGAGGGCGACGAGGTCGAGGTACTCGCGCAGGTCGAGGGCGACGCCCAGGCGAGCGCGCACCGCGGCGGCGACGGAGAACGCCAGGCCTACGCTGGCCATGTGCTTGTACGGGAAGCGGCAGTCGACCCGGTGCGGGTTGAGGAAGGCCACCACCGGCAGCGCCTCGTCGGGCACCTTGTGGTGGTCGATGACGATCGCGTCGACGCCAGCCTTGCGGGCGCGCTCGAGGCGCGGGTGGTCGGAGGTGCCGCAGTCGCAGGTGACGAGCACCGCGGGCGAGAGCGCGAGCACCTTGTCGAGGGCGGCGTCGGAGAGGCCGTACCCGCCGTCGAAGCGTGACGCGACGAGGCACGACACGTCGCCGCCCATGGCCCGCAGCGCGCGGGTGATGAGCGCCGCGCTGGTGATGCCGTCGACGTCATAGTCGCCGAAGACCACCACGCGCTCCTTGCGGCGCACGGCGTCGGCGAGGCGCGCGGCGGCGGCGTCGCGGTCGGCCATGGCGTCCGGGCGGGTGAGCTCCGCGAGCTTCGGCGAGAGAAACGACCGCGTCGCGTCGGGCCGGGTGAACCCGCGGCCCACCAGCACCCGCGCCACCAGCGGGTGCAGCTGCAGCGCGCGGGCGAGCGCATCGACGGCGTTCTCGTCGGTCACGGAGGCGGCGCCGGGGTTCATCGCGGCGACCATAGCGCAGCGCAGCGCGGCGGGTTCAGTTCGCGACGAAGCGCGAGCCCGCCTGCTGGCCGCACGCGGCCTGCGACGTCGCCACGGTGCTCGGGGGGTAGAAGCGCAGCACGATCTCCGAGGTCGACCCGCTGTTGACCACGCACGAGCCCACGCGCCCGCTCGTGGCGCAGGCCGACGAGGAGTAGGTCGCCCCGCTGCCCACCTCCGCGCAGGCGCGGCTCCCGCTGCTGGGCGTGCTCCACGCGTCGCCCGTGTAGTCGGTGCACGAGCGCGGCGTGGGGATGGAGCAGCTCCCCTTCGACGGCAGGATGTCGTCCAGCACGTCCCCGCAGCCCGCGCCCAGCACCGCCAGCACCACAACCGCCGCCGTCGTTCGGATCATCATCCTCGGGAGCCTACGCCCGCTCGCGACCGCGCGGCAGGCGCCGCGTCACCCCAGGTGATCGACCACCCACCAGGCGCCGCAGGCCATGGACGACAGCCCCACGAGCACGCGAAGCCCCCGCTCGACGCGGTGGGCGGCGGTCGCGACGCGCTGCGTGAGGTAGCCCACCACCACCATCGAGAGCAGCACCCCGAGGCCGAAGAGCGCGACGCCCGACACGAGCACCACCGGGTTGCGCTGCGCCATCAACGGCAGCGCGAGCACCAGGCTGCGCACCCCCGAGAGGCCGAACAGGGCCCCGGCCACCAGCGGAAACACCCCCCTGCCCGCCGCGGGAGCCGCCGCGGCGGCGCTCGGAGCGTGCTCGCCGAGGTCGTGCGCGTGGACCACCCCGTCGCCGTGGTGGTGGGTCGGGTCGCTCGGCACGCCGCCCAGCAGGGTCCAGCACCCGAGGGCGAGCAGCGAGGCGCCGCCCACCACCTCCAGCGCCGACTCCCAACGCGCCGGGATCACCACCCCGGCGAACACCGCCGCCGTGGCCAGCACCCCGAGCACCGCCATGTGCCCGAGGCCGAAGCGCACGCTCACCGCGACCGCGCGGCGCAGCCCACCCCGCGACGCGAGCGCCCCGATGGCGAGGCAGTGGTCGGGACCGACACCATGGAGGAGCCCCTGCCCGAAGAGTGATCCGAGGACGATCAGCACGACGTCAGGCTCGTAGCACGGCTTCCATAAACAGTGCCATGGCCCTTGGGTTCTCGACGCGCTGCGTGATTGACGCCACGGGCGTTCCACGGCAAGGGCGCCGCGCATGGAGACCCGCGGGATTACGCAGGAAGACTTCGGCCAGATCGTCTCGGTCATCGACCGCTGGTGGGGAGGACCCACCTCGGCGCTAGCGCACCCGCTGTTCTTCCACGAGCTCGGCGATGACGCGCTCGTGGTCGAGGACGGGGGGCGCATCGTGGGCTTCCTGCTGGGCTTCGTGACCGCGGCCGGCACGGGGTACATCCACCTCGTGGGCATCGACAACGGCTACCGTCGGCGCGGTGTCGGGCGGCGGCTCTACGAGAGCTTCAGCGCGAGGGCGCGGTCGCGGGGCGCGCAGCGCATGAAGGCGATCACCACGCCGGGCAACCAGGCGAGCATCGAGTTCCACCGGGCGCTCGGGTACCGCGTCGAGCTGGTGCCCGACTACGCCGGCCCCGGGCGCGACCGCTACGTCTTCACGCGCGAACTCTCGGCGGACTGAGCAGCGTCGTTGATCGCGGCCCCCCGGGCACGTTAGGCTGCGCCGTGACGTGAGCGGAGACCCACCTGCCTGCGGGTGGGCGCGCACGACGGGAGGCCGATTCGTACTCATGAGCAACACACCGATCGCCGCGACCGCAGGTGCCGCGCGCCAGCGCCTCGCCAGCTCTCTCGCCGCATTGCAGCAGGACCCGACGGTCCCCGCGGCCGTCCTCAACATCGTGCAGGGCCTGGCCCGCGCGATGGGGCCGCTCTTCCAGGTCGAGCGCGGCACCGGCGACCCGACGCTCATCTTCCAGGCCCGCGAGGTGCTCCAGGAGACCCTCGGGGCGATGCAGGCCGTCGACCAGGCGTACCCCGGCGTCGGCGACGCCACCGCCGCCCTCGCGCAGTCCCTCGGGATGCTCTTCGCGGCCATCAAGGAGCACGCCCTGGTCGACCCTGCGCACGCCCCGCCGCCGGTGCCCCACACCCCGCCGCAGCAGCAGCAGGAGCCCGTGCATCAGGCGCCGCCGCCCGCACCGCCGCTGCAGCCCGTCGTCCAGCCGCCGCAACCCGTCGTCCAGCCGCAGCCCGTCGTCGAGGCGCCGCCGCAGGCGCAGCCCGTTCCGCTCAACCAGCCCGCGGCGCAGCCCGTGCCGTTGACCACCCCCGCGGCGCAGCCCGTCCCGCTCACGCAGCCGGCGGCCCATGCCGTCCCGCTTGTGCAGCACGGGCAGGTGAAGGCGCCCGGGCGCAAGGCCGAGCCCCGAATGCAACCCGGCACGGTGTTCCCGGAGACGGCGGCCAGGGTGCCCGTCGGCCCGCGCGGCCTGCCCCGCGTCGAGGCCGAGCTCGAGGCCTTCAGCGAGACCAACTTCTATACGAACTTCGTCGGCGACATCCACGACCACGGCGGCATCTTCGTCGCCACCTACGCCGTGCTCGCGATCCACACGACCTGCGAGGTCGCGCTGAAGTTCCCGGGCGACTACCTCGCGGAGTTTCGCGGGGTGGTGAAGTGGCGCCGCGAGCCGACGCGCGAGTCCGACGGCGCATCGCAGCCCGGCATGGGCATCGAGATCACCGACGCCTCATCCGAGGTGTGGGCGCTCATCAACCGCTTCATCCAGAAGCGGGAGCCGATCATCCACGACGTCTGATCTCGCCTCTCCCCCCCCTCCCCCCCCCATAGGCGTTAACCGTCGATTGAAGGGCGGGCGGGGCAAGCCCACCGGGCCCACAGCCCCTCAGCGACCGAGCAACACCGCCAGCACCACCAGGGTGTTGTTCGTCACGTGCATCGCGAGCGACGTCGCCAGCCTCCCGCTCCGTTGCATCAACGCCCCGGCGATCAGCCCCGCCCACAGCGCCGGCGCCCACGCAGCCCCCGCGTGCACCATCGCGAACACCGCGGCTGACAGCGCCACCGCCACCCGCGCGTCGCCCACCTCGCGCCGCACCGCCTGCATCAGCCACCCTCGGAAGAACAGCTCCTCGGCCAGCGGGATCACCGTCGTCGACGCCACCACGATCGCCGCCAGCACCCACCCCCGCGTCTGCGTGAACGCCGCCGCCAGCGGCGACCCGCCGCCCCGCACGGCGCCGCCCACCAGCCGCGCGACCGCCAGCACCAGCGCGAAGTTCACCGCCCCCACGAGCACCCCGACGGCGACGCTCTTCCCCATGGACCACCGCGCCTCCGCGGCGTGCGACTTCGCCCCGCGCCAGGCGAGCGGCAGCAGCACCCCTGCGAACACCAGCAGCGAGCCCACCAGCGTCGTCGTGGCCCCGATCCCCAGGGCATCTCCCGACTCCGCCACCACCACCTGCGCCAGCCCCGCCACCCCGAAGGACCGCAGCGCCGGCCACATCCGGAGCTCGGCGTCCGGGTCACCGGTGGGCTCGCGGATCCAGCGCAGCCGCGCCACCGCCGCCGACTCCAGGGACCACGCCAACAGGGCCAGCAGCGCCACCAGCGAGAGCCACGTCGGCAACCCCATGGCAGACAGCAGCACCAGCAGCGCCGCCGTCGGGAGCGCCGTCACCAGCACGCCGAAGACGCCTCCCACGGACAAGCCCGTCAAGCGATCGGGCGACGGGTCGATCAACAGGAACAGCGCCGCCGACTGCGCCCACTGCCCCACCGCGATGGCCAGGAGCATCCCGAAGAGCTGCCGCGGATACCACCACCACAGCGGCCGTTGCACGAAGAGGCACGGGAGCAGCGCCGCCAGCGCCAGCCCCGCGGTCATCGCGAGGTGCGTGCGGGCGAGCGCCCGGACGGCGTCCCGGTGGTCGCGCCCGGTGGTGGGCAGGATCCACAGCACCCGCCGCCAGCGCCGCGACGCCGCGCCGGTGAGGGCCGTCCCTTGTACGATGAGCGCCCAACCGATGAGCCCCATCAGGGTCACGAAGGGCAGGTCGTGCCCGGTGGCCGCGCGCGCGCCCTTCACCACACCGAAGAAGAACAGCAGGAAGGCCGGCGTCGCGAGCACCAGGTACGGCGCCTGTCGGGACAACATCCGCCACTCGACCCGCGCCCCCGTGAGCCCCGCCTCCCAGCGCCCAGTCCCCACCGGCGCGGCGGGCCCGTCCAGCGACAGGTCCGTCGGGGCGCGCACCCGCCACGCCAGCGCCACCACCGAGAGGCCCACGAGCCCGACGGTCCACCCCAGGAGGTTGGCCACGCCGCTCGGGTCGTCGAAGCGCATCCAGCGCACGAGGCCCCGCAGCGGCAGCCAGGCGCCCCATTCGGGCGCCGGGCGCAGCACCCGCAGCCGATGCGCGAAGCCCACCCCGATGGGTCCGAGGGTCGAGAACAAGCCCACCAGCAGGAAGCCCGCGCTCGCGGTCACCACCCGCACGATGTCCAATGAACGCCCGCCGAGATATCGGGAGACCAGCGCGTGCAGCGCATGCGCCACCAGCGTGGCGACCCCATTGAACACCACCGCGATGACCGCTGTCGCCGCCACCGCGTCGGCGCCGTGCATCCGCTGGGTCACCAGCCCGTAGAGCGCCGGGGCAAAGGCCAGCGCCACGAAGCCCGCCGCGTGCGTCGAGCCCACCAGCAGCTCGAAGAGGGTGCGCGTCACGGGTGACACCGGCAGCGCGCGGAACAGCAGCGTGTCGAAGAGCGGCCGCGCCCCCCGGCCGGGAATGGCCCGCGCGTACTTCAACGCCACCACCGCGGCGCCCATCACCGAGAGCCAGAGCGCGACGAAGTGGGTCCCGCGGTCGAGGGGCGCCGCTGCGAGGAAGCGACGCACCCCGTCGGCACCTTTTCCCCCGAAGCGCGCCAGCTCGATGACCAGCACCGTCACCAGCAGCGGGAACACCACCAGCGCCCCGGCCCCCTGCCGGTGCCGCAGGGAGTTCACCAGCCCCCGCGCCGTCATCCGCAGCAGCGCCCGGCCCTGCGCGAGCGCCGACGGCCCGCTCATCCCGCGGCCGTCAGCGCCATGAACGCCTCTTCGAGCGTCGCGACGCCGCCCGCCTGGGCGCACACCTCGCCCGCGTCGCCGACCGCGCGCAGGCGCCCCTTCACGATCACCCCGAGCCGGTGGCACACCCGCTGGGCGACGTCGAGCAGGTGCGTCGAGAGCACCACCGTCACGCCCCGCGCCGCGCGCTCTTCCAACAGCGCCCGCACCTCGCGCGCCACCACCGGGTCGAGCCCGTTCGTGGGCTCATCGAGCAGCAGCACCGCCGGGTCGTGGGCCAGCGCCGTCACCAGCGCGAGCTTCTTGCGCATGCCCATGGAGTATCCCGCGATGAGCTGGTCGAGCTCCGTCGCGAAGCCCAGGCGCAGCACGCACTCGTCCACCTCGGACCAGCGCGCAGGGAGGTCCTCGCCGCGCATCGCGAGCACGAAGGCCACGAGCTCGCGGCCCGTGAGGTTCTCGAAGAGCGCGGGCTCCTCGGGGAGGTGCCCGACGAGGCGCATCACCGCGCGGGGGTCGTGGGCGCAGTCGATGCCCGCGATGCGCGCCGTCCCCGAGCTCGGCTGGAGGAAGCCCATGAACAGGTTGAGGGTGGTGCTCTTGCCCGCCCCATTGGGCCCGAGAAGCCCGAAGATCTCGCCGCGCGTGAGCCGCAGGTCGAGGCCGTCGAGCGCCACGCGATCGCCGAAGCGCTTGCTCAGTGCCCGCGCCTCCACCACCACGTCCGCCGAGGCTTGCAACACCGCGCGGATTGCATCGTCTCACCGCGGCTTCGTCAATGCCTCCATGCGGGGGTAGAAGGCGCTTGACAGTACCGCCCGACCTCTCCGACGGTCGCGGCGCTCAACGCTCTTCCGACAGGGGAAACGACCTATGGCGTACGACTCGATTCCGGCAAGGTTCCTCGCCCAGGGGGCGCAGCGCCCGGAGGCCCCGGCGTACTTCGTCAAGGTGGACGGCGCATGGCGCGCCACCCGCTGGCGCGACCACGTCAAGGAGACCCGACTGGTGGCGCGGGCCCTCATCGCCGAAGGCATCGGGCCGGGAAGTACCGTCGGCATCCTCGGCTTCAACCGCCCCGAGTGGGTGGCGATGGCCACCGCGACGCTGCTCACCGGCGGCGCTCCGGCGGGCATCTACACCACCTGCTCGGCCGAGGAGGTGCAGTACATCCTCGCGCACGCCGAGGCCCTGGTGGTGCTCGTCGAAGACGCCGCGCAGTGGGAGAAGGTCCGCAAGGTGCGCGACCGGCTGCCCGCCCTCAAGCGCGTGGTGCTGATGAAGGGCGCGCCCGCGGTCGACGACCCGATGGTCGTCACCTGGGAGGCCTTCGTGGCCTCCGGCGAGGCCACCGACGACGCCGAGGTGGAGAAGCGCGTGGCGGCCATCGAGCCCGCCGGGCTCTCGACGCTCATCTACACCTCCGGGACCACCGGCCCCCCGAAGGGGGTGATGCTGTCCCATGAGAACATCGCGTGGACGGCCACCGCCGCCGCGAAGCTGGTCAACGGACAGCCCGGCCAGGTGATGCTCTCGTACCTCCCGCTGTCGCACATCGCCGAGCAGATGTTCTCCATCCACGGGGCCATCACCATCGGCATGACCATCTACTTCGCGGAGAGCATCGAGAAGGTGCCCGAGAACCTCAAGGAGGCGCAGCCCGACGTCTTCTTCGGGGTCCCGCGCATCTGGGAGAAGTTCTTCGCGGCGGCCAACACCAAGCTCAAGGACGCCACCGGGGCCAAGGCCGCCATCGTGAAGTGGGCCCGCGGGGTCGCCATGGACGTGCACTCGCGCCGCGACCGCGGCGAGGCCGTGCCGGGGCTGCTCGAGCTGCAGCACCGCCTGGCCGACAGGCTGTTCTATTCGAAGTTCAAGCAGGCCGTCGGGCTCGGGCGGGCGAAGATCTGCGTGAGCGGCGCGGCCCCCGTCGGGCGCGAGGTGCTGGAGTTCTTCACCTCGCTCGACCTGCCCGTGCGCGAGGTCTACGGGCAGAGCGAGGACACCGGGCCCACGTCGTTCAACCTGCCTGGCGACACGCGCCTCGGCACGGTGGGCAAGCCCGTCGACGGGGTCACCGTGAAGATCGCCGACGACGGCGAGATCCTGGTGAAGGGCCCCAACGTGTTCATGGGGTACTTCAAGGACGCCGAGGCGACGGCCGCGACGCTGCAAGACGGCTGGCTGTGCTCCGGCGACCTGGGCAAGCTCGACGCCGACGGCTTCCTGGTGATCACCGGCCGCAAGAAGGAGATCCTCATCACTTCGGGCGGCAAGAACATCACCCCGAAGAACATCGAAGAAGACCTCAAGCGACATGACCTCATCGGCGAGGTGGTGGTCATCGGCGACCGCCGCCCGTACCTGACGGCGCTGCTCGTGCTGCGCCCCGAGGGTCTCGCGCGCTGGGCGAAGGCGCACGACCGCGACGCCGCCGAGCTCGCGAAGACGGCCCACGACGACGCCGGGGTGCGGGCCGAGCTCCAGGCCGCCGTCGACGACGTCAACTCGCGGCTCGCGCGGGTGGAGACCATCAAGCGCTTCACCGTGCTGCCCCGCCCCCTCGACATCGAGCACGGCGAGCTCACGCCCACGCTCAAGATCAAGCGCGCCATCGTCTACAAGGTCTGGAACGAATCCATCGAGGCGATGTACGCCGAGAAGGGGTGAAGGTCCCTCGCGGGGAGGGCGGCGCGTCGGGCCCGCGTTGAATCGCCCGCGGCCCCACCGCCGTCACACCGCTTCGATGAACCTCCTTCGCTTCGCCCTCCCCCTCCCCCTCCTGGTCGCCGCCCCCGCGCTCTCCCACGCGCAGCCCGCCCCGCCGTCGCCCCGCATCGAGGCCCTTCCCCCGGACACCCTCGGCCCCCTCGCCGAGCTCAGCGCGCCGGGCGCCGCCGCGCTGGTGTTCTTCCCCGACGGCGGCCCGCAGGCCCGCACCACCGTCGCCGTGCGCGTCGATGCGCCCGCCGCCATCGTGCGCCGCGCGCTCCTCGACGCCGCGCGCTGGCCCGAGTTCATGCCCGCGCTCAGCCGCGTCGAGGAGACCGCCCGCTTCGGCCGCCGCGCGGCGTACCGCTTCGACGTCGCCGCGGGCCTGCTGACCGTGCACGCCACCACGGCGATCACCGAGCGCTCGGCGCGGCGCATCGACCTCGACGTCGACGCCTCGGACTTCGGCCCGGCGGGAGCGCGATGGGAGCTCATCCCCCAAGACCCCGCCCACACCCTGCTGGTGATCACCAGCTGGAGCGACCCCGCGCAGGGCCACTGGCTCTTCCGTCAGGCCGCGAGCTCCGACCCCAGCGCCACCGCCGGCATGAACGTCGCGGTCGACCTCACCCTCGCCCTCTCCCTCGCCCGCCGCGCCCGCGCCCTGGCCGGCACCCCGACGCCCGCCCGCCCGGAGCCCTGGACCGACGACGGCGCGGCCCTCGAGGCCCCATCGCCCGGCCCCTGGATGGCCCTGCACCCGCGGTACTACACCCTGGTGTTCGCGCTCACCCCCGACGGGGCCGTGCGCTCGGTCAACGTCACCGGACAGACCTTTGGTCCCGCCGCGGAGGTCATCGCCCGGGTGCGCGACGTCTCCCGCTACCGCGATCACCTCCCCGGCGTCCGTGCTTCATCGTGGGACGCGCCTCCCGCCGAGGGCACCCCCGCGCGCGCCCACCTGCTGCTTCGTACGCCCTTCGACGCCGGCGAGGGCGAGGTCGAGCGCCGCCTCGAGGGCCCTGCCACGGTCTTCATCGACGGCCGCTCGGGTGAGCTCGCGGGCTCGCGATGGCGCTGGGACGTCACCACCGACCCGATCCGCGGCACCTTCCTCTCGTTGACAGGCGTGCCCAACGCCGCCACCGCCACGCTGCTCACCCGGGCGGTGTCGGCGCGCGAGCCCTTCCTCGTCCCCGGCGCGACCGCCCTGCGTCAGCTCGTGTGGCTGCGCAGCATGCTCGCAGGCATCCGCCCGGGGTGACTCAGAAGACGCCTCCGCACGACATGCCATGACCGGCCGTCCACGGCACACACCCGACCGAAGCGCGCCGCGCCTGCGCCCTGCCTGAAGGAGCCGTCAGGAAGCGCACGAGCGTGGTCGCGCCGGCGGACACGCCCGGTCGGCCGGGCGTCGCGGGAGGCCGGTCGGTCGGGCCGGGTGGCGCGCCGCGAAGGCACCCTCCCGACCACAGCGCGTCGTGGGCAAGTCACGGCCCCCGCTCGGCGCTTGTGCGCCCGCTCCAACCCCGGGTATGAGCTTCACTGCCGTGAGACGCTATGCAACGCAGTGGTCCCGCCAACGGAGCGCCGGCCCGCTGGGCCTGGTCGAGCGCGCCCGCGACGCGCTCCGACGCGAGATGGACACGACCGTGGATCGCTGGCTCGGCGACGACGCCCGCCGCCGCATCGACGGCCTCGCGTGGCACGAGACCGCCGGCGGGGTCGACCCCTTCGGCTTCGACCCGCGCGTGGCCAAGTACGCCGTCGTCGGCGCCCGCGCTCTCTACCGCGACTGGTTTCGCGCGGAGGTGCACGGCATCGAGAACGTCCCCGACGGGCGGGTGCTGCTCATCAGCAACCACTCCGGGCAGATCCCCCTCGACGCGATGGCCATCGCCTGCGCGCTGCTGCTCGACCGCGAGACGCCCCGCTTCGTGCGCAGCATGGTGGAGAAATGGACCGCCACGCTGCCCTTCGTGTCGGTGCTCTTCCCCCGCCTCGGGCAGATCGTCGGGGTCCCCGAAAACTGCGCCCGTCTGTTGGAAGAAGAAGAGGCCATCCTGGTGTTTCCGGAGGGCTCTCGCGGCATCTCCAAGCCCTTCTCACATCGCTATCGGCTGACCGACTTCGGCATCGGGTTCATGCGCCTGGCGCTGCAGACCCGAACGCCCATCGTCCCCGTCGCCGTCGTCGGCGCCGAGGAGCAGTACATCTCCATCGCCGACCTCGGCCGCCTCGCCCGCCTCCTGGGAATGCCCGCCTTTCCGGTGATTCCCCAGCTGCTGCTCCCCGGCGGCTTCCTCCCGCTGCCGACGAAGTACCACATCTACTTCGGCGAGCCCCTGGAGTTCACCGGCGACCCCGACGACGAAGACGCCGTCATCGAAGACAAGGCCCAGGTGGTCAAGCGCACCGTCCAGAGCATGCTCAACCGCGGCCTCAAGGAGCGCACCGGCATCTTCCGGTAGCGCAGCGGCGCGCTCAGCCCCGGTCGCCGAGCAGCAGCGCGTAGCGGGCGCGGGCCTCCGCCGGCACGACCTCCCAGCGGGTCATCACGGCGTGCTTCGTCGCACCCTGCGCGGGGCTCGCGCCCACGTCGGGCAGCGCGGCGGCGAGGCCCGCGACGACGGCCTGGGCGCGCGCGACGTTCTTCGTCATCACCGCGATGATCTCGTCGACGTGGGCCTCGTCCTGCTCGCGCCAGCTGTCGTAGTCAGTGGCAAGGGCCAGCGTGGCGTAGGGGAGCTCCGCCTCGCGCGCCAGGAAGGCCTCCGGGACGTTGGTCATCCCGATGATGTCCGCGCCCCACTGGCGAAACATCCGGCTCTCGGCCCGCGTGCTGAAGCGCGGCCCCTCGATGCACACGTAGGTCTGCCCGACGTGGGTGCTGGCGCCCGTGGCGCGCGCCGCCGAGGCCACCGCCGCCGCCATGAAGGGGCACACCGGGTCGGCCATGGAGACGTGCGCCACCACGTCGCGATCGAAGAAGGTGCCCACCCGCCGGGTGGTGCGATCGATGAATTGGTGGGGAACCACCAGGTCGCCGGGCGCGATCTCCTCGCGCAGCGACCCCACGGCGGAGACCGACAGGACGTGCGTAACCCCAAGGGACTTCAGGGCGTAGATGTTGGCGCGGTAGTTGAGCGTCGAGGGCGAGTGGGAGTGCGCCCGCCCGTGCCGCGGCAGGAAGACCACCGGGGTGTCCCCGAGGCGCCCCCGGACGATGCCATCGGAGGCCTCCCCGAAGGGCGTCGACGCCGTCAGCGGCTCCATCGCAGTGAGTCCGGGCATCTGATAGAGCCCGCTGCCACCGATCACCCCGAGCACCGCGACCCCAAGCTTTGAAGCAGTCATCGTCCGTGCGAGTTACCACACCCCAGGCCCAGCCCGGTCGCAAGTCTGCCGCCGTGGACGTGCTCATCCCCGCGCGGGACGAGGCGCCCACCATCGCCGCCGTCGTCCGCGGCGTGCCCCGCGCCCTCGTGCGCCGGGTGATCGTGATCGACAACGGCAGCCGCGACGACACCGCCCGCCGCGCCCGCGACGCCGGGGCTGTCGTGGTACCGGCCCCCGCGGCGGGCTACGGCAACGCCTGCCTCGCAGCGATGGCCTGGCTCCGCGCCGACGACCCCGCCGACGACCCGGTGCTGGCCTTCATGGTCGCCGACGGCAGCGACGACCCTCGGGAGCTCCCGCGCCTCACCGACCCCGTGCTCGAAGGCCGCGCCGACCTGGTGATCGGCTCGCGCACCCGGGGCTACGTCGAGCCCGGCGCCATGCCCCCGTGGCAGCGCGGCGGCAGCCTGCTCGCGGCGGCCCTGCTCACCGCCCGCTTCGGCGCGACGGTCACCGACCTCGGGCCCTTCCGGGCGATCCGGCGTAGCACCCTCGACGCCCTCGGGATGCGCGACCCCACCTACGGCTGGACCCTCGAGATGCAGATCAAGGCCGCCCGCGCGGGCCTCCGCGTCGCCGAGGCGCCCGTCGCGTGGCGCCACCGCCGGGGCGGCACCCCCAAGGTCGCCGGCACCCTCCGCGGCACCCTCGGCGCCAGCCGCATGATCCTCGCCTGGCTCGACGGCGCGTTCCGCGGCCCCGACCATGACCCCCGCCGTTGACCCGCCCCCCTCCCGGGCGCTCCTCCCCGCGCTGGCCCTCTGGGTCGGCCTCGCGGCGCTGCTCCCCCTCGTCGCGACCCTCCCCCCCGGGCATCGCGTCGCCCCGTACCTCGCGCTGCACCTCGCGCTCACGGCGCTCGCGTTCGCGCTCGCCCGCCTCGTGCGCTCCGCCGCCGACCTCCGCCCCCTCCTCGCCGGGGCGGTTCTTACCCGGCTGGTAAACATCGGCACCCCCGCCTTCACCACCACCGACCCCGCGCGCTACCTCTGGGACGGCGCCGTCGCGCTCGCCGGCCGCGACCCCTACGCCCTCCCGCCCCTCGCCGCCGAGCTCACCGCCCTGCGCGCGCGCTTCCCCGCTCCCCTCGACCACCTCGACGTCGCCACCTGCTACCCCCCGCTCGCCCTCGCGCTCTTCGCCCTCGCGGCCGCCGCCGGACCCTCCCTCGCCGTGCTCGCCTGGAAGTCCCTCGTCGCCCTCGGCTCGGTGCTCACCGGCGCCGCCGCGACCCGCGCTGCGCCCGCGGCCACCGTCGCGCTGCTGCTCGCCTCGCCCACCCTGCTGCTGGAGTCGATGGTCGGCGCCCACCTCGACGCGTTCATCGCCCTCGCCCTTGCCGCCGCCCTCGCCCTCGCGCGCCGCCATCGCTGGAACGCCGCCGCCCTCAGCCTCGGCGCCGCCATCGCGCTCAAGTACCTCCCCGCCTGGGCGCTGCTGGCCTTCGCGCTGCGCGCCCCTCGCAAGGCCCTCTTCGTCGCCCTCGCCCTCGCGCCCCTCGCGCTCTCCTTCGCGGTCGCCCACGCGCTCCAGCTCACGCCGCCCGGCTCGCTCCCCAACGTCGCCGCCAACTGGAACTTCGCCGCCCCCCTCTGGAGCGCCCTCTACGCCCGCTTCCCCGCCGATGATGACACCCTGCGCCCGGCCCTCGCCCTGGCCGGTGTCCTCGTCACCGCCGCCCTCTCCCTGCGCCCCGGACCGCTCGCCCGCAACGTCCGCGACGCCCTCCTGGTGCAGCTCGCGGTGAGCCCCGTGGCCTACCCCTGGTACGGGATGTCCCTCGCCGTCGCGTGCGCCTTCGCCCCCTCCGCGACCGCACTCGCGGTGCTGGCCGCCCTCCCCTTCAGCTACGAGGTGATCGACCGCTACCAGGCCGACGGGGTCTGGGCGCCCGCGACCTGGCCGCTCGTGCTCACCAGCGCGGCCTTCGCGCTGGGACTCGGCGTCGACGGGTGGCGCGCGTGGCGACGGAGGTCCCCGTGAGGCCCCGGGTGATCGTCTTCGCCCGGGCGCCCGTGGCCGGCCAGGTGAAGACCCGGCTCGCCCGGGAGATCGGCGACGCGCGCGCGCTCGAGCTCTACCGCTGGTGCGCCGCGACGGTGCTCGCCCAGCTCCGCGACCCTCGCTGGGCGCTCTGGGTGGCCTTCACGCCAGCCGACCATCGGCCCCTCACCGAGGCCGCCCTCGGCCCCGCCGACCGATGGATCGCTCAACCCGACGGGGACCTCGGCGTCCGCCTCGCGGCGGCGGTGGCAGCTGCCTTCGCGGAGGGCGGCGGCCCGGTGCTGCTCGTCGGCACGGACTGCGTGGCGCTCACGGCCGGGCGCGTCGCGGAGGCCCTGGCGCAGCTCGCGACCCACGACGCGGTGCTCGGCCCCGCCCACGACGGCGGATACTACCTGCTCGGCCTCGCGCGCCCGCTGCCCCTCTTCGACGGGGTGGCGTGGAGCACCGCGACGGTCGCGAGCGACACCCGCGAGGGACTGCGCCGGGCGGGCGCCACCTGGGCCGAGCTCCCCCCCGAACAAGACCTCGACGAGGTCGCCGACCTCGCCTCCCTCGCCGACCGCTCCGACGCGCCCGCGTGGGCGCGGCGCCCCATCGGTTGAGGGCGCCGCCCCGGTCGTGCCGTCGTCGCGAGCGCCCGGTCAGAACCCCTCCGGCTCGCGACCCCGGCGCCTCCGGCCTGCACCTCCACCGAAGGGAAACCGATCCCCCTGCGCCGCCGTGATGGCGTCGAAGCGCGTCTGCTGCTCCGGGGTGAGCAGCGCGCGAATCCGCGCCGACACCCCATCGTGATGGGCGCGCAGCCCATCGCCGCAGCGCTCGTACATCTCCTGCGCGAGATGCCTCCGCTGGCCGCCGCTCTCGGCCATGATCGCCCGCACCTGGCCGCGCTGGGTCGGCGTGAGGTCGAGCGATCGCTCGAGCGCGCGCAGCCGGCGGGGACTGCGCCCGCCGCGATCGTCCTCGGCGGCGATGTCGTCTCGGCGGAGCCATGCGTAGGTGCCTCCGCCGCCCGCCATGGCGCCCAGCGCAAACACCGCGACGAGCACCGCGGCCCCCTTGGCGCGGGTGTTCACCACTCCATCTCCACCGCGTCGAAGCTCGACGCGAGCGCCAGGTCCGCCGCGCGGTCGGTGCGCACCGCCCAGCCCACCGCCAGCGCCGCCGCCATCACCGCCACCGGCATGAAGGCCCGCGCGGCGCGCAGCATCCCGTCGATCACGCCGACACCCTGCGAGGCCTGCACCGCCCGCATCACCCGGTCGCTGTACCCGCCGCGGGGGCGCAGCGCCGCCGTGCGCTGCCCGATCTTCGCCAGCCGCTCGTCCATCGCCTCGTCGACCTCCCGCTTCAAGATGCGCTCCTCTCTCGCAGGGTAGCCCGCGCCCGCACCAGCCGTTGCTCCACCGCCCCCTCGGAGCACCCGAGGATGGCCGCGATCTCCGAGACGGCGTGCCCCTCGACGCTCTGGAGCACCACCGCCGCCCGCTGGTCGGGCGGCAGCGTCCCGAGCAGGTCGTTGAGCTCGGCCAGGGCCATGTGGGCCTCTGCCCCCGCCGCGCCGTCCCAGCCCGACTCCGCCACGGTCTCGCTCGGCACCGGGCGCCGCGAGCGGCTGCGCAGCGCGTCGATGGCCGTGTTGGTCACGATGTGCCGCAGCCACGTCGTGACGCTCGACCGCTGCTCGAAGCGCCCGCTGGTCAACGCCTGGTAGGCCTTTACGTACGCGTCCTGCACCACATCCTCCGCCTCGCTCATCGACCCGATGATCCGCGCGCCAAGCCGCACGAGCCCGTCGCTCGTCGCGTCCACGATCCGTCGAAACGCTTCGGTGTCCCCTCGGACCACCCGACGTACCGCCTCATCGAGCTCGTCCAAGCCGTTCCTCGCAGCCGTTCACGCTGATGCACCAGACGCCGCACACCCCGCTCTCCCTACGTCCCTTCGACGCACCCGGGGAAAAAACTTCCGCGGTAGCGTAGGAGACCCGCCGGGCGCGTCGTCGAGACCTGCGAACCCCCGGTAAGCCCCCCTGAGGGAGGCACCACCCCCCATCGAGCGCGACCGCCGCCGCGGGCCGCCCGAGGGCCCCGCGGACGGACGCTCACCCCCCGCGGCGACCGGTGATAGGTTGCCACATGACCCTCCGAACCCTGACGCTCGCCGACCTCACCATCCGTGACGAGCGCTCGTTCCGGCACATCGGCCTCTACGACACGCTGAAGCAGATGCTCGTCAGGGACGGGGTGCGCTTCCGTGTTCCGGTCGAGGGCTCCCCCCACGCGTCGTGGTCGCGCGCGCTCTTCCTCAACCTCACCTTCTGGAACGCCTCGGACCCGAGCGACGTGCTCGTCGACGACTCCATCGACGCCGACGTCGTCGCCCACGTCGCGTGGCACCACGCCGCCCGAAAGGCCCTATTTTCTGGCGGCTCGGGCTCGATCTCGGCAGACGCCCTCTTCCTGGGCGAGTCCATCGCCAGCGCCTTCGACCTCTACCTCGTGGGCCGCACGCTCGGCCGGGAGGACGCGAGCGATTTCCTCGAGACGCAGGTGCCCGCCATGGCCGACGTGGCCGAGTCCCAGGGCGTCTCCCCGGCGGACTTCGAGGCCCTGCTCACCAGCGTCGCGGCGGAGCCCGAGCGCGCCTTCGAAGACCTCCGCGCGCTGCTCTTCGACGTGGCCTCCGCGCTCGTCCGCTGCGTCGACGTCGACGGCGCCACGGCCACCCTGGAGCGCTTCACGACGCACCGTTTCGCGCCGCTGCTCCACCACTACGAGCTCTCCAACTGGATCCTCTACGCCCGCGCCTACGCGGGCTCCGCGCTAGAGCACGACCCGCAGGTGCGCGCCGTCGACCGCGCGCTGCGCGAGGCCCCGGTCTCCCTCGACTGGCTGGAGAAGCGCTGGCTCCCGGCCTGATCCTGTCGAAGGCGCCCCCACCCGCGCGCTGACCCCTACCGGGTCATCAGCCGACGACGGAGCTGGTCTTCGTAGAGCGATGGAGGATCGAGAGCGCCGCCGCGACCTTCGCCTTCCAGCGTGTCCGCCGGGCTGGTGGCGTCGCCGATGAAGGGCACGAGGGTGCTCACCTGGAGCGACAGGTCCGTCGTCCCGATGACGTACCCGTTGGCGAACTGCATCGAGCGGAGGAACCCCCGGCCGCGGGTGTTCCAGAAGACGTTCTCGGTGCCGGTGTGGCCCGCGCCGGTCGACTCGGCGCCGCGGTTCACGATCGAGACGCCGTCGTCGAAGCTCGACGCGTCGATGAGGTTGGCGGTCGCCAGCGAGTGGTGAAACTCCGAGAAGCCGGTGAGTCCGAAGGGGGACGTCGAGGCCAGCACCGCCCGCCCCTCGGAGCTGCGCAGGCGCAGCCAGACGCAGCCCGTCGTGCCGAAGCCCCAGTTCTGGATGAAGTTGTGCCGACCGGCGCGCCCGATCAGGTCCCGCCACAGCACCTCGCTGCTCTGACGGAGCTCCCAGAGGTAACCGTTGCCGCCGACGCCGCGGTTCTCTGCGAGCTCCATCCGCGAGTCGGCGATGGTCACCCGCTTGGAGAGCAGCACGCCCACCCCGCTCGATTGCAGGTGCGCGCCCGCGCCGTCCCCGGTCGCCGGCGCCAGCGGCGAGGCGAACGACCCGACGTCGCGGACCCACGCGTCCGCCACGTGGCTCAGCTCCAGGACATGCACCTGGTTCTGCGCCCACGCCTCCGCCCAGCCCACGGCGTTGGCCAGCCCGAGGGACTCGACGCCGACCTCGCGGATGAGCCCGCGCACCCGCCGCAGCGACGCCCGGTCGCGCACCCGCGCGGGGTACCGCAGGGGCACATCGAGCGTGACCCGCGCCCCGCCCGCGGTGGGCTCGATCGCCACCACCTGGCGGTGGAAGAAGGGCTGCCACCGGTCGTTGAAGGCCCGCCACGTCCCGGTCATCTGGTGATCGGCGATGAACGCAGGCGTGATGACCCAGCCCAGCTGCACGTCGTCGCCGACGGCCAGGGAGCCAGCGTCCGCGGCGCCTACGTCCACGGTCCGGTCGCGCGCGGCGCCGTCGCGGGAGAGCGGCAGCTCGAGGTCCGTGGTGGCGCTGCCCCGCACCTCGATGTGCGCGCCGAACGCGCGGCCTACGCTGGTGGAGAAGAACAGCCGCGATCGCTCCGGGCCGACGCCCCGCAGCACCACGTTGGAACCGGTGACCCGCAGCACCCCGTCGAAGCGATAGAGCCCCGCCGGGAAGAGCACCACCGCGCCCCCCATGCGCTGCGCCTCGTCGATGGATCGCTGCACGATCGCCGTCGCATCGCGAGCGCCGGTCGCGTCGGCGCCCGCGGCCGCGACGTCGATGACCCGCGCGGGGATCGTCGCCCCGAGCGGGCCCGCGCCGTTGTGGTAGCCCGCGTAGGAGAAGTCGTGGAGCGCCCGGCCATCGGCGGGCACCCGGTCGGGCGACCAGTCGGCGGGGTAGAGCTGGCTGCGCCACCGCGAGGCGTCGGGCTCGCCGGCGTCGGTCGTAGCGACGTCGTCGCCCGCATCGGTCACGTCACCGGCGGATGCGCCGTCGTAGGCACTGGCGTCGATCGGCGCGTCGGCCGCGGGAGCATCGTGGAGCGGGCTGGTGGAAGCGTCCGCGGGCGCGGGCGCCGGGCTGCACGCGGCAACCCAGAGGGCGGTTGCGAGACAGGGCGATGATCTCCGCAGCATTGGGAATCTACGGCTATCACCCCGAAGGCGCAGTTTGAACCGCGAAGCCTCGGCGGGCCGAAATGGCCGATGGGCGGCGAAGGCGAGACGGTCAGGCCGTGGCGCGGGTGCCGACCACCATGCGGTAGATGCCCAGGAGCACGATCGAGCCGATGATCGACATGATCCACCCCGCAGACTGGGTGCCGTGGCTGTACATCCCCAGCGCGCGGCCGAGGAACGCGCCGAGCAGCGAGCCCACCATGCCGATGACCGCGGTGATGATGAAGCCGCCCGGATCACGGCCCGGCATCAGGAGCTTCGCGAGCGCGCCGATCACGAGGCCAAAGATCGCAAACAGCAGGAAGTTCATGTGGTGCTCCTTCGTCGAATGGCCTGTAGCTCAGGCTTCTTGTTTCGAGAGGAGCGTTTGCGAGCCGCGTACCAGTACCGATCAGCCGATCAGAACTCCCCGGAGTGGGCGGTGGCCGGGGTCGGATCGACCGGCGCGACAGGGGGATCGGGCTCCCGCGGCGGCGCCTGCGGAAGGTTGATCTGCAGCGGCCCGAAGGGCGTCGGGATGGTCTGCGCGGTCTGCGCGTCGCCCGGCTCACGCCCCGGGGTGAAGGTCACGCCGGGCTCCGGGGTCTGCGGCGCGGGTGCTGTCGTGCTGCGCACACGTGAGGCAGTTCGGCGCGCCGGAGCAGCGGGCGTGGTCGGCGCCGCGGGGGACGGCGTCACCGCCGGGGCTGCGGTGGGCGCCGCGCCTGCCGGGCGTACCACCGGGCGCGGGCGGGGCGCGGGCGCCACCACGGGGGGCGTGCGCAGCGCCTCGACCTCGCGGCGCGTGGTCGCGAGATCCCCGCGGAGGGTGGCGTCGTCCATCAGCCGCAGCGCGTCCTCCAGCAGGGGGATGGCCTGCTCGGGGTGATGGTTGTTGCGCGCGATGGTGGCGCTGTTGGCGAGCTTCACGGCCGCCGCCCGCCGTAGCTGCCGCGCCCGGACGTTGTCTGCCTCGATGGCCAGCACGTCGTCGGTGATGTCCTCGACGCTGTACCGGTTGGTCGCGCGGGTCAGCCGCTCGGCGCGCATCGCATCGGTGGCCCGGCGCAGCAGCCCCGCCACGTTGTCCGCCCGGCGCTGCTCCGGAAACATCCGGAGGCCCCACGCGCCCGCGACCATCACCCCGGAGGCCATGACCGCCGCGAGCACGACGAGCCCGATGGCCCGCAGCGCCCCGGAGCGGCGCTGGGGCAACACCAGGTCCTCGTCGGCCATCGGGCGCGTGACCCGTCGCGAACGCAGCCCGGACACCTGGATGTCGTCGTCGAGCGGGATCACCTGCCCCCCGACGAGATCGGGCATCGCCATCGTGGCCGGCGACGCGAGCACCCGGACCGGCGGCGGCTCCGCGGGCGGCGTCGTGATCATCGCCCGCGGGTCGACCACGGGGAACTCCTCCCGCTGCGGGAGGCTCGTGCCGTGCGCGGGCACCATCGCGCCGTTGCCCCCGGCGCGCATCGAGCCGTTGACCACCGGCGTGGGGTGCACCACCGCCGCGGCGGCCGCCTCGACGGGCAGCGGCGCGGGCGCCGCGGTGACCGACGACTCCGGCGGCGCGAGGGTGCTGGGGGCGCGCATCGGGCGCGCGTCGTGGGTGACCATCGCCATGGCGGTGGTCGGAATGACGCTGCGGACAGGCGCTCCCTGGGCCTCGGCGAGGGCCTCGCGCAGGGCCTTGGCGAACACCGCGGCGTCTTCGTGGCGGGCGTCGGGGTTCTTCGCGAGGGCGCGCATCACCACGTCCTCGACCCCTGCCGGAACCCCCATCGCCGGCCCCCACTTTCGCAGCGGCGCAGGCACCTCGTGCATGTGCTTCACGAGCAGCTGGACGGGCTCGTCGGCCTCGAAGGGGGCCCTGCCCGCCATGAGCTCGTAGGCCATGACCCCGAGCGAGTAGACGTCCGAGCGCTGGTCGACCTTCTCGCCCGCCGCGCCCTCCGGGGAGATGTACCGCGCGGTGCCGAAGATCAGCCCCGACTGGGTGACGAAGGAGGCCGCGCCGACGAGCATCTTGGCGATGCCGAAATCGAGCACCTTCGGGACCTCCTCGCCGTCGCGCTTGGTCAGCACGATGTTCTCGGGCTTGAGGTCGCGGTGGATGATCCCCGTCTGGTGGGAGTACCCGATGGCGTCGGCGACCTGGGTGATGGTGCGCACCGCGCGCTCGGGCGTGAAGCTGCCCTCCTTCTCGAGGGCCTCGGCGAGCGTGGGGCCCTCGAGAAACTCCAGCACCAGGTAGAGATTTCCGTCTGCGAGCTGCCCGAACAGGATCACCCGCACGATGCCCGGGTGGTCGAGCTGCGACGCGATCTGCGCCTCGCGGTGGAAGCGCGTGACGATGTCCTTGTTGGTGACCAGGTCGCGGTGGAGGATCTTCACCGCCACCCGGCGGCTCAGGGCGTCGTTCCAGCCCTCGTACACGATGCCCATGCCACCGGCGCCGATGACCCGGTCGAGGCGAAACTGCTCGAGGATCTTGGTGCCGAGGTAGGGGTCGATCGAGGGGGTGTCGATGCGCAGGGCGACGCCGTCTACCTGGCAGAACTGCGCAGGGGGCTCGTACTGCCGACTGCAG
>CAIOSS010000528.1 GCA_903860995.1 uncultured delta proteobacterium
GCCGAAGATCACCACCACGAAGAGCACGTAGGCCGTGGCGCTGTTGACCGTGATGCGCCGCTCGTAGCCGGCCTGCCGCCGCGCGATGCTCTTCACGTCGGCGGAGAGCGCGCTCGTGAGGTTGCTCGATTTAATGATCAGGCCGCGGCTCTCGATGATCTCGCGCTTGATCTCCCGGAACTCCTCCTCGACGTCGCGGCTCGACATGGCCCGACAGGCCTTAGTCCAGCGGCGTCGGCGCTGGCAAGCGCCCCCGCGCTTGCGGCTCGCGTCGCTCTCTGGTAATCGCCGCGGCCGAAGGGATCACGCGTTCCATGGGACAAGTCATCGACATCAACGAGCTCCGCCGCGGCAACAAGATCGACATGGACGGCGAGCCCTATCAGGTCGTCAGCGTGGACTTCCGCAAGCCGGGGAAGGGCACGCCCTCCACTTCGGTGAAGATGAAGTCGATGATCAGCGGCAACGTCCTCGAGCGCACCTACAAGTCGGGCGAGAAGCTCGCGGGTGCAGACATCGAGGAGCGCGAGATGCAATACCTCTACGCCGAGGGCGACCAGCTGGTGTTCATGGACAACGCCACCTACGAGCAGGCGCACGTCGACGCGAAGCACTTCGAGGAGCGGCTGCTCCTGCTCGACAACGCCATCTGCCAGGTGCTGCTTCACAACGGCATCCCCATCGGCGTGACGCTGCCCACCTGGGTGGAGATGGAGGTCATCGAGACCGAGCCGGGCTTCAAGGGCGACACCGCCAACAACGTGCTCAAGGCCGCCAAGTGCACGACCGGCGTCATCGTGCAGGTGCCGATCTTCATCAACCAGGGTGACATGATCCGCATCGACACCCGCACCGGCGAGTACGCCGAGCGCGTCGCCAAGACCCGCTGAGGTTCCCCCGGCCTCCTTCCCCCCCGTCTTCCCCGGCGCCCCTTCGGGGGCCGTAGTACTCCGCCCCGTATGAAGCAGGTGAGCTGATGCCCGTCGAGTGGATCGACGCGCACCCCGAGGGCCACTGGCTCCTCTGCGGGCGCGTCCTCGATCGCCCCTTCCCCGAGACCATCCTCCTGGCCGACGGGACCCATCGCATCCAGGTCAACGGCGCTTGCACGACGGACCTAGAGCCCGGCGACCTCGTGCGCCTGCGGGCCTCCGTCGACCATGATCCGAAGGACCTCTACCTCCCGCCCGACCGGGCCTTCCCGGTGTACCTCGCGTTCGAGTCGCAGAGCCTGCACCGCCCCACCCGCTCGCCCTTCGCGCGCGGCAGCGAGACCTGGCGGCTCGCCCAGGACGGCGTGCGACCGCGGCTCGCGCTGCGGCACCACGCCAGCGACCAGGTTCGCGCCTACTTCCGCGCGCAGCGCTTCCTGGAGGCCGAGACTCCCGCGATCGTGACCTGCCCCGGGCTCGACGTGCACCTCTCGGCCTTCGGCGTCCTGGGGCACATGCAGGCCACCGCGTCGGGGCTCCCGACGCCCTACGGCTTCCTCATCACGTCACCCGAGTTCCACATGAAGCGCCTGCTCGTGGGCGGGGTGAACCGATGCTTCCAGCTCGCGCGCTGCCTCCGCGCGGGCGAGGTCGGCCGACAGCACCAGCCGGAGTTCACCATGGTCGAGTGGTACCGCGCGTGGGCGGGCCTCGACGACGTGCTCGCGGACACCGAGCACCTCGTGCGCGCGGTCTCCGACGCCGGGCCCACGCCGGGCGTCATCCGCCTCGGCGACCGCGAGATTCCCCTCGGCGGGGAGTTCGCCCAGGTGACGGTGCGCGAGGCCTTCGCGCGCTGGGCCCCCGACATCGTCGACCCCATCGCGCTCGCCGCCGACGACGAGGGCGAGTACTTCCGGCGCTTCTCGCAGGACGTCGAGCCGGCCCTCGGCTTCGACCAGCCGACCTTCCTCACGCACTTCCCCTCGGTGCACGCCTCGCTCGCTCGCCGCTGCGACGACGACCCCAGCGTCTGCCTACGGGCGGAGCTCTATATCGCCGGCGTCGAGCTCTGCAACGCCTTCGACGAGCTCACCGACCCCGCCGAGCAGCGCGATCGCTTCCACGAAGACCAGCGGCGCCGGGCCGAGCTCGGCCTGCCCGTGTACCCCCTCGACGAGGACTTCCTCCGCGCCCTCGAGGAGGGCATGCCGCCCGCCGCGGGCAACGCCCTCGGCTTCGACCGGCTCGTCGCCCTCGTGGCGGGCCGCGACGCCATCGATGACGTCCTCGCCTTCCCGCACGGCGGGAGAGGCGCCTAGGCGCTGCGGTAGCGCGCCAGCAGCTCGCGCGCGGCCCGGTAGGGGTCGAACTCCCGCGCGAGCACACGCTCGGCCGCCGACTCCAGCGCGTCGCCCACCTTCGCCATCGCGTCTTCCACCAGCAGGTCGCGGAACACCAGGCGCAGCTCGTCGCGCGCCCTCGACGCGCGCCGCTCTTCGCCCGCCCGCGTCTGGCCCAGCCACGCGCGGTGCTTCGCGATCGCCTCGAGCAGCGCCGCGACGCCCTCCCCCCGCGCCGCGACGGTCTTCAGCACGGGAATGAACCACTCGTCGGCCGACGCCCGGCGCTCGGCCTCGCGGTCGAGCTGCGCGCCGTGGTGGCCGAAGGAGTGCGACCCGGCGTGGAACAGCTCGTGGCTCATGCCGACCATCATCTCGAGGTCGCGCACTGTCGCGTCGGCGCCCTCGCGGTCGGCCTTGTTGACCACGAACAGGTCGGCGATCTCCAGGATGCCGGCCTTGATGGCCTGCACCTCGTCGCCCATCCCCGGGGCCATCACCACCAGGGTGGAGTGCGCGAGCCGCGCGATCTCCAGCTCGTCCTGCCCCACCCCGACGGTCTCGACGATGACCACCGCGGCGCCCCAGGCGTCGAGCACGCGCACCACGTCGGCGGTCGAGCGCGAGAGCCCGCCGAGCTGCCCCCGCGTCGCCATCGACCGGATGAACACCTCTGCGTCGAGGGCGTGCCGCTGCATCCGGATGCGATCGCCGAGGATCGCGCCGCCCGTGAAGGGCGACGACGGGTCGACCGCCACCACGCCCACGCGCAGCCCCTGCTTACGGTAGTGCCCGATGAGCTGGTCGGTCAGGGTGCTCTTGCCCGCGCCCGGGTTGCCAGTGACCCCGATGATCCAGGCGCGCCCGGTGTGTGGGTGCAGGTCCGCGAGCGCCCCGAGCCAGTCGCCCGCGCGGTCGTCGATGTCCCGCATCAGCCGCGCGGCGGCGCGAACCTCGCCGCGAAGAACCCGCTCTGCCAGTGGATGCATGGCGCCGCGGGTTGTATCACACGAGCACCGTGCCCTTCCGCCTCCTCTTCGCCGCGCCGGTCCTGTCCCTCGCCGGCTGCCTCCCAGAGCCCACGCGACCCGGCTCGCGCTTCGACTCCGGGCCGCCCATCAGCTTCGACGTCTTGCGGGTGGAGGTCGCCCCGGTCGACCGTCCTCCCGTCGATCGCCCCGTCGCGCTCGACGCGGGCTTTGACGCCCCGGAGGCCGCGAACGATCGGCCGGCCGCCCCCGGCGACGGCCCGGACCCCGCGCGCCGGTACCCACCGGGCCCCTACGGAACGCTGATGGGGGCGGTGGTGCAGCCCTTCGAGCTCGCCGACTGCTCGGGCGCGACGTACCGCTTCAACGGGCCCGACTGGGTGCCCGCCCGCGCCACGGTCATGGAGCTCACCGCGGGCTACTGCGCCGACTGCGTCGACCTCGCGCGGCGCATGCAGAACGACATCGTGATCCCGTACCGCCCGCGCGGCGTGCGGGTGGTCGGCGTGCTCGTCGACGGTGCCTCGCCGGGCGACCCGCCCACGCCGACCTTCTGCCAACAGTGGGTCTTCCAGGGTGGCATCTCGCACCCGATGGCGCTCGACCTCGGGTCCGCCCTGCGCGACTTCACCACCGGCTTTCCCCTCCCGCAGTGGGTGCTCACGGACGAGAACGGCCGCATCCGCTGGCGGGCGCAGGGCACCGCCGCCGCCGTCGCCACGCTCCGGGCGCAGCTCGACGCGCTCCTCGGGTCGCCGTGATCGATCGCGCGCGGCGCCGCTGGCTCACCTCGGTGGGCGCGGCCTCCC
>CAIOSS010000529.1 GCA_903860995.1 uncultured delta proteobacterium
CCGATCTAGGGCTGGTCCCCGGCCGTGTGGCAGCTGCAGCCGCCGCTGGCCGCCGCGGGCACCACGGCCCCGTCGGCGCCGCCGCCGTCGCGCACCGTCCCGGCGTCCTCGGGGAGGGGGGCGCCCACCATGATGACCGCGGTGGCCTCGGCCATGTCGTAGGGCGCCGCGCGGCCGGAGGCCTCGTAGCGCCGCAGCAGCTCGCGCCCGCGGTCGTCGGTGCGGTTCTCCCGCGCGAGGAACTCCACGTACTCCCGCGTCGTCACCTGGAACCGCGCCCGCACGCGCACCGTCACCGGCCCGCGCGCCGTCGCCGGCAAGGTGATGGTGTACCGCGCGTCGTCCCAGTGCCGCAGCGCGCCGCCCTCGCCGCCCGAGTAGTCGGCGCCGACGGGCTCGTGGCCCGGCAGCGGGCGATACCCCCGCGGCGGCAGGCGCGTGTCCCGGATGGTCGTGTTGTGCAGCGCGATGTGCTCCTCGCGGCCCACCCCCACGCGGCCCGGCACGGCCTCGTACAGCTTGAGCTGCGGGTCGGTCTCGTCGAGGTGCGCCTCGGCGGCGTCGTAGGCCCCGGAGACCACCGTCGCGCGGTTGCTGGAGTCGACGAGCGCGACCTCCAGCCACACCCGCCGACCGTCGGTGTAGCCCGACGGCACGCGGTGGCCCGAGCGGTTGGTGATGCGCGCGACCACCTCGACGGGCGCGCCCGGATCGGCCTGCGTGGGCGCCGAGCGCAGCTCGAGGGTCACCGCCGAGCGCAGCGTGGCCTCGGCCCGCGCCGCGCCGGCCTCGTAGAAGGGCACCGCCTCGGGATCGTAGAAGTCGCCCGTGGTCACGTCGTTGCGCATCGCCGCGAGCACCCGCAGGCCCCACGCGTTGGCGCCCGCGAAATCGTGGCGCCGCGGGTTGTCGCGCATCATGGCGGTGGTGTTCGTCGCCGAGTAGCCGGGCGCGCCGATGCGGGGCATGTGGCAGTCCTGGCAGGTGGCCGCGACGGGCGAGCCCGCGACCGCGTAGTCCGAGCGCGACCACTCGCTGTAGGTGGTGTCGATGGGGTAGCGCTGCCCGGTGTCCGTGCCGTCCGCGCGCAGCAGCGGCTGCGCGGGGTTGGTGATCTCGTGGCAGGTGGCGCACATCCGCGAGTCGGCGAGCCAGGTCGAGGCCGCGCCGGGGTGGCGGATGCTGTTGATGGTGGCGTAGGGCCCGAAGCGCGTCTCCGTCGGCGATAACACGTACTGCGCGTTGCCCAGGTTGGCCGTCTCGGTCATGCGGTGACAGCTGTCGCAGGTCACGCCGTCGAGGTCGGCCGACTCGAGGTCGGCGCCGCGCGAGGCGGCCGCGGAGCTGCGCGTGCGGCCTCCGACGAAGCCCGGCGGCGTGTGGCAGCGGAGGCAGTAGTCGCCGGAGCCCGGGAGGTCCTGCTCCGCGATGGTGAGCGCCGCGAGGAAGAGCGGGTCGCGCATCGCGTTGCCCATCATCGAGCTCGACCAGCCGTCGTACGGCATCGCGCTCGGCATCGTGGCGTCGCGCGAGTAGTGGCAGGTGACGCCGCAGGAGCGGGCGTTCTCCAGCGGAGGGCCCTCCGCGAGGTCGCCGGGCTGGGTGCCGGGCAGGTTGATGTACTGCTGCGCCTGCGCGGCGCCGGTCGCGAGCAGCGCGCTGGCGAGGAGGGCCGAGGCGCGCGTCCGAGAGCGTTGGATTCGTGTGCTCATACGTCGGCGCGCACCATACCGCAGAGACCGGCCCTTGCTAAACACCCATGCGCCCTGGCTCGGCCATGCGCGTCAGGTCGAGTGTGCGGGCGCAGATTGTTCGCACCCCCTCCCTCTTCACAACCTGCGCGACTGGCCTAAACTCCCCCCCAATGAGCTCTGCATCCATCATCCGCTTCGCGTCCATCACCTTGCTCGCATCGCTCGCTGGCTGCTCGGACGATCCGGCGCCCATTGCGACCGACTCCGGCGTCGACACGGGCACGCCCGCTGACGTCGTCGGCAACGACACGCCCGCGCCGACGGACCTTCCCGTCGTGCCGCCGGGCGACGCAGGGAGCATCTCCGCCGAGATCGCGGCCCACGTCACGGCCATGTCTACGATGGGTTGGGGCGCCCTCAACCGCAGCCGCGGCATGATGATGCACGGCTGCGCCGGCGCCGCTCGCCCGCAGGACTGTCTCGCCACCGTGCCGCTCGCCGATGACACCAACATCGGCGCCAACCGCTCGGCCATCACCGCCGCGCACCTCCGCGTGCTGTTCAGCTCCAACAACCGCTCGGGCTTCTGGACCCGCAGCTCCGCCGACGGGCGCTTCGTCGGCCGCAGCACCCGCCTGCGCGACCTCTCGCGCGAGGCCGACATCTCCGCCACGGGCGCCATGTACGATCCGGCGTTCTACCCTGACAACAGCGGCTACATGTACCAGCCCGGCGGCCGCAACTGCCCGATGAGCTCGCTCACCACCGGCACCCCCGCCACAGTGGCCATCACCGGCGCGGGCTCGCCCTGCACGGGCAGCTCGGCGAGCCTCTACCAGCACCTCGCGGCGTCGCTCGACGGCGGCGACTACTGGGCCTCCTCCGCGGGCACCGCGGCGTGGGACGACGGCGGCCACACGCCCACCCTCACCGAGACCCCGCGCAACGAGCGCTGGACCGCCACCGCCCAGACCTCCATCACCCTGATGGCCAACACCGGCGCCGGCTTCACCAACGTCGGCTCGCGCAACATCCCGACGCCGCTCCAGGGCGACGGCGTCATCTCGCCTTCGTCGCGGCTGCTCATCACCCGCTTCGTCGACGACGCGGGCGACTACCAGGGCTATGTGCTGCACCGCCTCGAGGCGAGCCGCACGGGCTCCGCCATCATGGCCTCCTCCCGCGAGCTCGCCCGCTACCCCGTGCAGGGCGCCAAGCCGGGCTTCTCCTTCGACGAGCGCTTCATCACGTACCACCACTACATCGGCGGCGGCCCCACGGCGGACGCCGACGCGCGCGAGCTGGGCTTCACGGGCTCCGACGACCCGGGCTTCGCGGAGTACTCCACCCAGGGCGCGGCCAACGTCTACATCATGGACCTGCGCACCGGCCGCCCCATCCGCGTGACCACCATGGGCCCCGGCCAGTACGCGCTCTACCCCCACTTCCGCTCCGACGGCTGGATCTACTTCCTCGTTCGCACGCTCGGCACCCAGCGCGAGCAGGTCATCGCGAGCGACGCCGCCCTGCTCACCCCGTGACGCACCGCCGGGCGCCGGGCGCCGTGCTCCTCGCCACGCTCGCTTCGGCGTGCGGGCAGGCTCCCGCGTCCGCGCCGACCGCCTGCGAGGGCGTCGAGTCGCAGGCGATGCCCGCGAGCGCCGAGGGGCGATGGCTCCTCGGCCTCGCGGCCCGCTACCCCGTGCAGGGCGCCAAGCCGGGCTTCTCC
>CAIOSS010000530.1 GCA_903860995.1 uncultured delta proteobacterium
CACCGCCGGCTGCTCCGCCGCCCGCTGTGCTGCGCGCCTCCGACCTCCTCCGCCCCAGCGCCGACGGGCTCGCGCTGCCGATGCCTTCGGCCGCCCCGGCGCCCCGCGGCGAGAGAGCGAGCCTCTTCCCGGGCTCGACGGGCACCGAGGCCGAGCGGGCGCGGGCGGCCACGCAGGGCTTCGTGCGCGAGGCCCTCGCCGCGACCGTGGCGCGCGAGGCCCCCGGCGTTCGCACCTACCTCTGGAACGTCCGTCGCCGCGTCGCCGAGGCGTGGCGCCCCGGGGTGGTGCGCGTGCCCAACCTCGCCGACACCCTCATGGCAGGCTTCATCGCCCCGGAGCGGGCGATCCGGATCTTCGGCGACCGGATGATCCGCCGGCAGCAGCAGGTGCTCGAAGCCCCGCAGCCGCGGCTGGGCGGGGCGGCGGACGCCATCGAGGCCATCGGGGGCGTGGCGGGGCAGGGGCTCAACAGCAACCGCCCGCCGCTGCCGGCCAACGCGGGCGACGAGTCGTGGCGGCGCAACGTGCGCACCACCCGCGCGGAGATACAGGTCGACCAGGACGCCGAGGGCCGCGTGCTCGACGTGCGGCTGCTGCACCCGTCGGGCATCCCGGCCTTCGACCGCGCGGCCACCGAGGCCGTGCGCCGCGGCCTCGACGAGCAGGACCCGATCGCCCTCCCGGGCGGCCGACGGTCGCGCTGGAGCTTCACCGTCGTGGCCACGCGACGGCTCTTCACCCCCAGCGTGGGCGGGGCCTTCGACGAGAGCCGCGGGTGGTTCCGTCTGGAGGTGCCGGGGCAGGTGACGCTGCGCTCGCGCGCGCAGATGGAGGCGAGCGCCCCGCTCCCCACGCCGGCATCGCCGCCGTAGGCTCACGAGAGGGAGCGATCCGATGCGACGGCGTGGGAGGGCGTTCGGCTCGACCCGTCAGCGCCCTCTGCGCCGACGCGCGCCTACGGCGTCTGCAGCACCAGCATCCCCAGGAGGTCGCTCACCGACGCCGCGGCGAAGCTCAGCGAGCGGGTCGGGGACTCCAGCCGCACCTCGCCGCCGGGGCACGACACCGTCAGGATGCGCCCGTCCAGGAAGGCCCCCACGGGCACCGTGTCGTCGGCCCCGCGCGCGCGCCGCGCCGCCACGTGACCCGCCCAGCGCTTCGCCACGGCGACCTCGTCCTCGGGCCCCGTGATGCCCAGGAGCACCATCGGCTCGCCGAAGAGCGTCGCCTCGATGGGCAGGCACCACCACGCCCCGAACCAGTCGCGCAGCGAGTCGGGCAGCGTCACGCCGACCTCGCGCTGCACCGTCGCGAGGTCCGAGCGCGGCCTGCGCTGCACCGGCCGCCACGTGACGGTGCCGTCCGCGTCGGGCGCCCCGAGCTCGCAGGGCGAGCGCACCACGGGGTCGTGCTCGGTGATCGGCAGCGAGCCCGACACCTCCTGGATCGCCGTCAAATAGCGCTCGAACAGCTGCCGCAGGGCCCGCGAGGTGTCGGTGGTCGACATGATCGGCGACCATACCAGCCGCGCCCGCCGCGTGCCTGCCGCCCGCTCGATCGCTACCAGCCCCGCGGCTCGGCGCGGTCGTCTGCCAGCCACCGCCGCAGCGCCGCGGTCGTGCCCGGCGGGGGCCTGCGCACCACGTCGAGCTCCGCGCTCAGCTGCGTGAGCGCCCGCACCGCCAGGCCCGCCGCGCGGCTCGTGTCGCCGCCATCGAGCACCCGTCGCGCCGCGGCCAGCGCCTCCGCGAAGGCCCCCTGCCGGGCCGCCAGGGTGGCCAGCGCG
>CAIOSS010000531.1 GCA_903860995.1 uncultured delta proteobacterium
ACCGCCTCGCGCGCAGGTCGCGGCGGCGCACCACGTCGCGGTAGTTCTCCCGCGACCGGGTCACCGACACCTTGGCCCTGATCGATGAGCACCTCCGCGGGCTGCGCGCGGAGGTTGTCGTGCGACGCCACCGCGAAGCCGTAGGCCCCGGCGTTGCCGACGATGGCGAGGTCGCCCTCCTCGGGCATCGGGATCATGCGCTCCTCCGCGAGCACGTCGCCGCTCTCGCAGATGGGGCCGACGATGAAGCTGCGCAGCGCCGCGCCGTCGCGCTCGGGCACCATCGCCACCGGGTGATACGACTGGTAGTTCATCGCGCCGCTGCGCGACGCGGGGCTGCGCGAGATGACCGTCCGCGACGAGCTGCGCAGCCCGAATCAGCAGCGCCGCGCCACGGCGGATGGCCTCGCTGCGCTACAGGCCACGCGTCGAGCGTGACAGGCCAGGGCCAGGTGCCTGCCGTCTGAGCAAAGACGCCCAGCGCCGCGTCACCGGCCGTCCGTGTCTCGCGGTTCGTTGTGTGGTAGCGCCCTCGTGTCGTCGCGTTGTACTGTGATCCCTCGACGTCTGGGCGCATCTCGCGAACTCCGACGGCCGCCGACGGCCGGGACGAGGGGAGAGCGATGGAATGGCCCGTACTTAGATCCAACATCGCTGCGGAGGATTGTCATGAAAGGCGTTGTGTTCACCGAGTTTCTCGACATGGTTCGCTCCGTGCATTCCGAGGATCTTCTTGATGCCGTTCTCGACGACGCAGCACCGCCCAATGGCGGGGCGTACACGGCGGTGGGGACCTACGACCACCACGAGATGACGAATCTCGTCGTGGCGTATGCGAAGCACACGCAGACGACGGTACCCGAGGCGCTGCGTACGTTCGGCGTACACCTGCTCGGGCGCTTCCACGATCGGTTCCCCCGGTTCTTCGCCGTCGACGGCGTCTTCGCGTTCCTGGCGGACGTAAACGCGGTCATTCACGTCGAGGTCCACAAACTGTACTCCGACGCCGAGCTCCCGCAGCTCAACGTTCTCGAGCGCACCGAAACGACGATGACGGTACTGTATCGCTCCAGTCGGCATCTCGAGGATCTCGCCGAGGGCCTGATCGTCGGCGCCGTCGCGTATTTCGGTGAGCCCATGCGGATCGAGCGCCAGCCGCATGAGTCGGGCGGCGTGCAGTTCCGGCTCGTCCGCGAGTCGGTGCCGTGAGTGACGAGGACGAAAAATGGCAGCGCCGCCTCGAACGTGAGCGCAGCGCCCGGCAAACCGCGGAGCGTCTGCTCGAGGAGAAGAGCCTCGAACTGTACCTGGCGAACCAGGAGTTGCGCACGTTTGCCGCGCACCTCGAGAGCGAGGTCGACGATCGGACGGCACAGCTGCGGCGCGCTCTCTCCGAGCGCGAACTCTTGCTCAAAGAGGTGCACCACCGCGTCAAGAACAACCTGCAGATTATCGCGAGCCTGCTCGGCATGCAGACCGACGTGCATTCCGCGACGCCGCTCCGCGAAGTGCTGCTGGACAGCATCTACCGCGTACGCGCGATGGCGCTCATCCACGAGCAGCTGTACTCGCGCGACGACCTGTCGAGCATCGAGCTCGGTGCGTACACCGAATCCCTGGCGCGCACGCTCGTCGGTGCGCTCGAGCCGCGCGCGGATTTGAAGTTGGACACCGAGCTGATCACGGTGCCGATCGGCACGGCCCTGCCGTGCGGCCTGATCCTGAACGAGGTGATCGCCAACGCGCTCAAGCACGGTCGCTCGGCCGACGGCCGCTGCCGCCTGCTCATCACAGTGCTCGCGCGCGACGCTGACCTCGTCGTCTCGGTCGTCGACGACGGGCCCGGACTGCGCGAGCCTTGGGGGAAGGGGGCCAACCGATCGCTGGGCACCCGGATCATCCAGGCGCTGGCCCGACAGTTGCGCGCGCGGATTCAGACCAGCGAGGGGCCTGGATTCCGGTTCGAGATGCGGCTGCGTGTGGACACCAGCACGGAAATCGAAACCGTCGGCTGAACCCGGCGACCAGGCGACCCACGTCGCACCCTCACTGGCAGTGAAAGCGAGCGCGAGGACGGCAGCGCCTACTTCGGCACGACCGCTTCAGCAGGGATGCGGGGAACCCATGATCTACCGTCAGAGCCATTGTTTCAGCGTCTCTACGCGAGCCCCGCCCATAGGCGATAACCGCAGTGCCCGCAGGTTGAAACCTGCCGCAACGATGGATTCGTTGGTGAACTCCACGGAAGTCCGCCGCGGACTTCCATCGAAGCCCCGGGGAAGTGGGACTATCGTTGTCGCAGGTTTCAACCTGCGGGTACGGCGGGCGAATTTGTTAGCGTAGAGGAACCCCATGGCTGTCTCCGCAGCCACCACGGGCTGCGGGCGAGCGCGGCCAGGGCGGCGTCCCGGGAGCCCCTGCCAACGCTCGCGGGAGCGGGTTGAACTACGGGTCATGGGTTCTCTGTAACCTCGAGCGTATCCGTGTGGACGACGGCGCTCCGTTGGTTCACCCATTGGCCCGGACGTAGGGTTAGAGTGGGCGCCTCGCGAGGCGCTCTCGTCACGTCGAAACACCCGCATGCGAAACACGCAAAGGAGCTCGTGTCTCATGGACTCACGCCGGCATCTGATCTCTGCGCTCGTGTTGGCGGTCGGGCTCGCGGCTGCGCCGGCCGCGGTGCACGCGACGGTGATGGTGAAGCTCGCGCAGGAGCAGCACATCGCGCAGTCTGAGCTGGTCGTGCGCGTCGTGGTGGGCCCCGCCGCCACCCGGTGGAACGAAGACGAGACCCGCATCCTCACCCTGACGCGCCTCGAGGTGCGCGAGTACCTGAAGGGAGACGGGCCGACGCAGCTTACTCTCCGGCAGTTCGGGGGAACGCTCGAGGGCATGACGCTGACGGTTCCGGGGGATGGGCACCTGCGCGCGGGCGAGGAGGCGGTGCTCTTTCTCCGGCGCGGGGCGGGCGTGGTCTACCTCACGGCGATGGCGCAGTCGGTCTACGAGGTCGTCGCGACGCCGCAGGGGCCGATGGTGCACCGCGACCTGCACGACGTGGAGTTCGCCGCGCCCAACGAGCGCGGCGCGCTGGTGGCGTCCGAGGCGCCGGAAGAGCCCGACCAGGCGCTCGGGCGCTTCACTGAACTGGTGCGGTCGGTCGCGCGGAGGGGGCAGTGAAGCAGCGCCTCGCCTCGGCGCTCGCGGTCGCAGCGCTCTCGTACGCGGCCGCGGCGAGCGGGTACAGCCGCACGGGTGGCGTGTGGCGCACCCTGCCGGTCAGCTGGTTCTGGAACCCCGCGACGGTGCCCGCGAGCCTCGGCGGAATGGACAACGGTCGCCTGGCCTTCGAGGCGGGCTTCACGACGTGGTCGTCGGCCTCGTGCACGCGCTTTTCCGCGGTGAACGCGGGCACCACGACGGTCGTGCGCGGCTCGACCCGCGACCGGGTGAACACCTTCGCGTGGATCTCCGGCGCCTGGCCCGCCGAGCTGGGCGCGGTGAACTCCGTGATCGGCGTGACGCTGCCGGTCAGCTCCGGCGGCGCCAACATCGACGCCGACATCGTCTACAACGCCGTGGGCTTCGCATGGTCGCTCGACGGGCGCCGCGGCACCGTCGACACGCAGTCGATCGCCGTGCACGAAGAGGGGCACTTCCTCGGGCTCGGCCACACCACGGTGCCGCGCGAGTCGATCATGTTTCCGTCCTACCCCGGTCGTCCCAGCCGGGTGATGTCGACCGACGACATCGCGGGCGTCTGCGCGCTCTATCCGGGCAGCGGGCCAGGCCCCGACGCGGGCGTAGGCCCCATCGACTCGGGGGTGCCTCCCGTCGACGCGGGCCCCCCGAGCGATCCGTGCAACGCGATCACGTCGTGCGGCGAGTGCACGCCGCAGGCGGCCTGCGGGTGGTGCACCTCGACCCGTCGCTGCATGACCGGAGAGGTCAGCGGCCCCACCGTCGGAACGTGCCCGAGCGGATGGGCGCCGTTTCCGATGAACTGTTCGACCCCGCAGGTTGATGCGGGCGTCGCGCCGCGTGATGCCACCACGGTCGCCGACCCCTGCATGGGCTACGGCTCGTGCTCGACGTGCGCGGCGGCGAACAACTGCGGCTGGTGCGGGGCCGCGGGGCGCTGCATGTACGCGACGATGGCGTCGGGTCCGGCGCGGGAGACCTGCGCGGGCGCCTGGGCGATCGAGCCCTCGGTGTGCCCCGGCGGCGGCGGCACCACGGGGTTCGGCGGCGCGTGCCGCACGGCCTCGGACTGCTCGTCGGGCGGCCCCTGCGTGGGCGTCTCGGGCGCGGCGCCGTTCTGCTCGCAGCGCTGCGAAGACGACTGCAACTGCCCGCGCGGCTACCGCTGCCTCACGGCGAGCGCGACGCTGAGCGTGTGCGTTCCGGGCAGCAACGCCTGCGCGGTGATGCCCGACGCGGGGGGGGGCGTGCTGGTCGATGTTCCGCGGGTGCTCGACGTGCCTCCGCCTCCAGCCGATGTCGTGAGCGCGCGCGATACCGGCGGGGCGACCGACCTCGGGGCGCCGGTCGAAGCGGGCGGCGGCGACGTCGACGCGGGGCCCGCGCCCGCCGACGCCAGCACGCCTGCCGGGATCGACGACGGCGGTTGCGGCTGCCGCACGGCGGACGCTCGCGGGTCTGCGCCTGCTCGCTGGTGGGCGACGCTCGCAGGTCTCGCCGCGCTCGTCCGCCGCCGACGCTCGCGGGCACCGTCGCGG
>CAIOSS010000532.1 GCA_903860995.1 uncultured delta proteobacterium
ATAGGACCGCGGCGTCGGCGACGCGCCCGGGGCGCGCCGAGGCGTCCGTGGGGGCGGACGCGTCGGGGCGAGGCTGCGCGGGGGTAGGGGCCGCCAGCAGCAGAACACCCGCGACCCATAGAACACCGCGCCGGGGACTCATCGCTCCACCCCGGTGCATAGCCTCGCGCCCGCGGCAGAACCAGCTTCCGGCACCGATTGGGTGCGTCCGATCAGCGCAGGAGCGCCGCGAGGTCGACGCCCGCCCCGGCCAGGGCCGCCCGCTGCGCGGCCACGAGGGAAGCCACGCCGCCGAGCGCGAGGTCGACCAGGCCGTCGACCTGCGCCCGTGACACCGGCGCGCCCTCGGCGGTGCACTGCAGCTCCACCAGCGCGCCCGTATCCGTCGCGACGACGTTGGCGTCCATCTCGGCGTCGCGGTCCTCCTCGTAGCAGAGGTCGAGGAGCCCTTCGCCCTTCGCCACGCCCGCGCTCACGGCGGCCACCAGCGACACGATGGGCCTGCCCTTGAGCACGCCCCGCGCGCGCAGCCCGTCGAGGGCGATGGCCAGCGCGATCATGCCGCCGGTCACGCTCGCGGTGCGCGTGCCGCCGTCGGCCTCGAGCACGTCGCAGTCGATGGTGATGGTGCGCTCGCCCAGCGTGGAGGCGTCGACCGACGAGCGCAGCGCCCGCCCGATGAGCCGGGCGATCTCCTGCGCGCGCCCCGAAAGCGGCCGACCGTTGAACCCGTCGCGGCTCTGCCGCTTCGGCCCCGTGCGCGGGTGCATCAGGTACTCCGCCGTGACCCAGCCCGCGCCGCGGCCCCGCATGAACTCCTTCACGCCGTCGTCGACGCTCGCCACGCAGAGCACCACGGTGCCGCCCGCCCGGTAGAGCACGCTTCCGTCTCCCTGACGCTTCCACCCGAGCTCCACCCCGACGGGCCGCAGCGCGTCGTGGGCCCTACCGTCCTTGCGCATCGTCTGCTCCTTCCACCGAACCGTCGTCGCCAGCAGCCGGAAGCCATAACACGAAGCGCGCGCCGCCCCCCTCGTCGGCGCTCGCCCGCTCGGCGTGCAGCGTGCCGCCATGGGCGATCGCGATCTCCCGCGACAGCGACAGCCCGAGCCCCGAGCCCCGGGCCTTGGTCGTGAAGAAGAGCTCGAAGAGGTGCGCCTGCGCCTCGTCGCTGAGGCCGGGGCCCGAGTCGCTCACGCAAACCGCCGCGCCCGCGACGCCGTCCTGCGCCCGCGCCGTCACGCGCACCACCACCCGCGGCGCTGCGACGCCCGCGAGCTCCATCGCCTCGCGGGCGTTGCGCAGGAGGTTGAGCAGCGCCTGCCGCAGCTGCGACTCATCGGCGCGCACCGGCGGCACCACCTCGTCGAGGGCCTTGGTGAGCGCCACCCCCGCGACGCTCATCTCCTGCGCGACGAAGAGCAGCGTCTCGTCGACGAGGCCCGGGAGGTGCTCGCGCTGGAGGCGCGGCGTGGGCAGGCGCGCCACGCGGAGGTACTCCTCGGTGAGCCGGGTGAGCCGGTCGATCTCGCGCTGGATCGACCGCACGAGGCGCCGCGACTCCGCGCCGGGCTCGCCCATGGCGTCGAGCTCGTCGCCGAGCATCTCGGCGTTGAGGGCCATCGAGGAGAGCGGGTTGCGCACCTCGTGGGTGACGTGCGCGGCCATGCGCCCGACGGCGGCGAGGCGCTCGGCCTGGAGTCGCTTCTCGTTGGCCTCGCGGAGGGCCACGTCGCGGGCCCCCACGGCGCCGACCATGCGCTCGAACTCCTGGGCCAGCTCGCCGATCTCGTCCTCCGCCGGGGGCACCTGCACGGTGCCGAGCTCGCCCCGCGCCACGGCCTGCGCGCGGTCGCGGAGGCGCGCCAGGGGGTCGAGCGCCCGCCGCGCCCGCAGGGTGGTGAGCACCCCCAGCAGGCAGGCCACCGCGGTGGCGATGAGGGTGAGGCGGAGGGTCTCGTTCTGCTGGCGCTCGGCGTCGTCGGAGAGCGCCTTCACCCGCGTCTGGAGCGCGCGGATCACCCGCAGCAGCGAGTCGTTGCCCTGCACCTCGCGGGTCTGGAGCTCGTCGCGCTCGTCCCGCGCCCGCGCGAGGTCGGCGCTGGAGAGCGTGCGCAGGAGGGCGTCGAAGAGCCGCTCGTCCTCGGCCCACAGCCGATCGATGACCATCAGCGAGCGAGCGGTGTCCTCCAGCAGTCGGCGGTCGTCCGGGTCGAGCGCAAGGCGCAGGCTGCGCTGCACGCCGGCCTGGGCGTCCGCGAGGCGACCGCGGCGATAGCGGCGGGTCACGGAGATGAAGGTCTGCGATCCGACGCGGTTGCTCTCGTCGATGAGGCGGTCGAGCACCGTGACGAGCTGCACCTGGTTGCCGCGCTCGTCGCCGAGCTTGGCGGTGAGCTGGAGGTACACCTCGTTGGCGAGCCGCAGCGAGCGCACGGTGCGCTGCTGTCGCTGGAGCGACCAGCCGGCGACCGCGCCGAAGGCGATGATGAGCGTCGCGAACCCCGCCACCACCTGCGTCCGGACGCTGCGGGTTCGTCGGGCCATGCGCGACGGTGGGAGTAACAGATCGGGTCGGCGGCGACCAACGACGGGCGCCGTCGGAGGGGTAAGGACGGGTGACCGGAGCGCCCGCCCACGCCCGCAGCCCGCGGCATCCAACGACACCTAACCTGGAGTTCGGCGACATGCCCCGCACGGCCGCCGGCCTGCGCCGCGACCGCTGCGACGTGATGGAAGCCTGGATCCTGCCGCCGCCGTAGCCCGGAGGCCCCCTCAGAAGGTCAGCATAAAGCTCTCGCGGAGGGTGCCGGAGGAGACGACGAGCGGCGAGTGATCGTCCGGTGTCCCACGAGTTCGTTCGCG
>CAIOSS010000533.1 GCA_903860995.1 uncultured delta proteobacterium
CGTCGGCGCCGTGCCGACGACGTCGCCGAGCACCTGCTCGATCTCGGGCGTGTGCCGGTGCGTCCCGGCGACCTTGTAGTTGCGCGCGCCCTCGGCGGTCTCCGGGAGGTGCGTGCCCGGGGCGGGGGTGCGCCCGGCGCCGGACACCCCCGAGAGGGCGTGGATGACGATGCGCTCAGGGCGCACCATGCCCGCGGCGAGAAGCGGCAGCAGCGGCAGGGTGCTCGCGGTGGGGTAGCAGCCCGGCACCGCCACGAGGCGGGCGGCGCGGATGGCCTCGCGGTGCAGCTCGGGAAGACCATACGCGGCCTCGGCGAGGCGGCCGGGCGCGGCGTGCGCGGCGCCGTACCAGGTCTTGTAAAGGTCCGCGTCGCGCAGCCGGAAGTCGGCGGAGAGGTCGAGCACCCGGAGGCCCCGGGCGAGGAGGGCCTCGACGCAGGGGATGGAGGCGCCGTGGGGCAGGGCGCAGAAGGCGACGTCGGCGCGGCGGGCGAGGTCGTCGGCGTCGAAGGGCTCGATGGGGAGCTCGCAGAGGCCCGTGAGCGCGGGGAGCACCGTGGAGACGCGTGGGGTGAGCTTCTCCCGGGCGTAGAGGGCGGTGACGACGACCGCGGGGTGCACGAGCAGCAGGCGCAGGAGCTCGGCGCCGGTGTAGCCCGTGGCGCCGACGATCGCGACGCGAGCGCGAGGACGTTCCATGGAGAGAACCTCTGTGGGGGAGTGATGGGGAGTGACGAGGCGGAGGCGAAGGAGAGGCGAGGGAGGCGAAGCGGATCAGCGCTTGGAGTACTGGAAGCGCTTGCGGGCGCCGGGCTGGCCGTACTTCTTGCGCTCCTTCTTGCGGGCGTCGCGGGTCAGGAGACCGGCGCGCTTGAGGGGCGTGCGGCGCTCGGCGTCGACCGAAGTGAGGGCGCGGGCGATGCCGAAGCGCACCGCGTCGGCCTGGGCCGCGAGGCCGCCGCCGGCGACGTTGGCTTCGATGTCGTAGCGACCCATGGCCTCGACGATCTCGAAGGGCTGCAGGATGAGCAGCTGCGACGCCTGGCGCGGGAAGTACTGGTCGTATGGCCGGCGGTTGACGAGGATGTTGCCCGAGCCGGGACGGAGGATGACGCGGGCGACGGCGGTCTTGCGCTTGCCCGTAGAGAAGTGGCGGTCGGCGGTCTGCATCGTAGGTGCCTTCGGTAGGATCAGAACTGGAGGGGGAGGGCCACCGGCTGCTGCGCGGCGTGCGGGTGCTCGGCGCCGGCGTACACCTTGAGCTTGAGGCCCTGGGCGCGGCCGAGGCTGTTGTGCGGGAGCATGCCCTTCACGGCCTTCTCCACGGGAAACTCGGGCTTGTGCTTGAGCATGTCGCCGACCGCGCGCTTGCGCAGGCCGCCGATGTGCCCGGAGTACGCGTAGTAGAACTTCTTGGTCAGCTTGGAGCCGGTCAGCGCGACCTTCTCGGCGTTGATCACGATCACGAAGTCACCGGTGTCGATGTTCGTGGTGAACGTCGGGCGGTGCTTGCCGCGGAGCACCCGGGCGATGTCGCTCGCGAGGCGCCCGAGGGGGCGATCGGTCGCGTCGACGATGTACCAGGAGCGTTCGGCGTTGGCGGGAGCGGTGTACGTGTCCATCGTGGAGGATTTCGACCTGGGCTGGAGTTCTATGGAAAAACGAATCATCGACGGCCCTTCGAAGCGGGGCGTCGGGAGCGCGGAAGACTACTGATCCGCGGAAGCATGTCAAGACGTCCTCCCACAACGCCATCGGGGCGCTGCCGCTCTGCGCCGCACATCCGTCGACCGCATTGCTTGCCGACATCGCCGGGGCGTTGGTATGACGGGGGCACGTCCGATGGATTGGAAGGTCTCTGTCGTCAAGCGAGCGATCGACGTCGTGGGTGCGAGCACCGCGCTCTGCGTCACCGCGCCGTTGTACCCGGTCATCGCCGCGGCGCTCTACCTCGACAACCCCGGTCCCATCTTCTACTCGCAGGAGCGGGTCGGGCGCACGCACCCGACGGCCCCCTGGGAGAACGCGCGGGCGCTCCCCACCTTCCGGATGTGGAAGTTCCGATCGATGCGCATCGACTCGGAGAAGGACGGGCGGGCCAAGCTGGCCAGCACCGACGACGACCGGATTACCCGGGTCGGTAAGTTCCTCCGCAAGACGCGGCTCGACGAGATCCCGCAGTTCTTCAACGTGCTCACCGGCGACATGTCCATCGTGGGTCCGCGGCCCGAGCGCCCGGAGCTGGTGCGCACGCTCTGCGCGGCCATCCCCATGTTCGAGGAGCGCACGCGCATGGTGCGGCCGGGCATCACCGGCCTGGCCCAGATCTCCCTCGACTACCTTGGTCGCATGCCCGAAGACTCCGCCATCGCCACGCTGAAGAGCACCCTGCTCAACCCCTTCAAGCTCGAGGAGCTCGAGGGGTCCGTGGCCGACGACATGCGCACGAAGCTGCTCTACGATCTCGCGTACGCCGCGCGCCTGGAAGATTTCTGGGGCTTCCTGAAGACCGACCTGGAGATCATGCTTCGTACGCCCGCCGTGATGCTGGGCGCGCGCGGTCGCTGACCGCCCTCCGGAGGGCGGTGGGTCTACCGCAAGAGGTTTGACGCGGAGCAACGTGCACGCGTAGGGTTCGGGCTCCGAAACGAGGCAGCGCGTCAACGATGGCCGATCAGTCTTCCCGAAAGCCGCCAGTGCGGTTTCCGACGATGAACGCGCCGCCCAACCGTGGTGGTCGGGCACCGGTGCGCGACGAGCTGGCGGGGTACTTCTCCGAGCACAGCCCGGCGCCCGCGCCGGCGCATGAGCTCATCGACTCCGACGCCGCGACGCGGGTCGCGGACTCCGCGACGCTCTTCCAGGGCGGCGGTTACAACGACGCTTCGGGGGGCTTCCCCACCAACCCCGGCGGCTGGCAACCGGTGGACCACGACTCCTCCGAGGCGTTGACCCTCAACGCCGACCAGATGCGGTCGCACCTCCCCCCGATGGAGAGCTACGGCGAGGCGCGCACCCACCAGTACGCTCCGCAGGGCGGCGTGGACGACTACGGCTACGGCGCGCACGAGTACGCCGTCGACGGCTCGGTGGTCGACCCCAACGAGCCCGTGGCGGGCGATTACGGGATGGTGCCCTTCGGCGAAGGGGCGGCGCGCGAGGCCAACCCCTCGTGGAGCCCGCCCAGCTACTCCATGCTCCGCATCAACCCCGCGGAGCACGTCGACAACTTCTCGCACGACCTGGTGCTGCTCTCGCACCCCGACGGCTTCGCGGCCGCGCAGTTTCGCACGCTCCGCTACCGCCTGGAGCAGGAGCCCGACCTGCAGGTCATCGTCGTGACCTCGGCCCGCGACGGCGAGGGCAAGAGCGTGACGGCGGCCAACCTCGCGCTGTCCCTCGCGGAGGGCGGGCGCATCCAGGTGCTCCTCATCGACGCCTCGCTGCGCAACCCGGCGCAGCACAAGCTCTTCGGCGTCAACGGCGACCTCGGCCTCACCAGCGTGCTCGCCGCCCGGCAGAACGACCCGTCGCTCCCGGTGGACGTCATCCGCATCACCGCCAGCCTCAACCTCATGCCCGCGGGCCCCGCCGTCGCGAGCGCCCACGCCGCCCTCTCCTCCGAGGCCGCCGCGGTGCTCATGGGCCAGCTGCGCCGGGAGTTCCGCTACATCATCGTCGACTCGGCGGCGGTGTTCGGCACGGCCGAGACGCTCGCCTGGCACGGGCTCATCGACAAGTACATCGTGGTCGCGCGCGCCGGCCGCACCACCACCGAAGACCTCAGCGCCACCTGCGAGCGGCTCCAGAAGGAGCGCGTCGTCGGCGTCACCTTCCTCGGCCCGAAGATCAAGCGGCGCTAGGCCAGCAGGTCTCTCGCGCGCTCGCCCTTCGGCGAGGTGAGCACCTGGCCCAGCGCGAGGATCTCGATGAGCACGGCGCGGTACACCCCCGCGACGGCGTCGAGGTCGACCTCCGCGGGGTCGCCGTCCTCATCGGGCTCCAGCGCCGCTTCCAGCTGCTCGCGCACGAAGGCCATCAGGTGCGGCTGGCCGATGGCCACCAGGTCGTCGCTCTCCAGCACCTCGTCTGCGGCGCCGCGGCGGAGCTCTTCGTCCCACTCGAAGGTGGCCTGCACGCCGGCCAGCGCGTCGTCGTCGACCCGGCGCATGCGCGCCCCGAAGGCCCCGCTGAACGCGCGGAACACCACGATCGCCAGGAAGTACCCGAGGGCCTGCGCGGTGTCGTCGCGCAACGGCTCGATGACCCCGCGGAGCCAGCGGCCCAGCGGCGGCTGCGCGCGCTCCAGCGCCGCGAAGGCCTCGAGCACGTGGGCCTCGAGGTCGCCGTCGTCCGAGACGGCCTCGTCGGCCTCGGCGATGGCGTCGGGGGGGACCATCGCCCAGGTCGCGATGGGGCGGATCGCCGCGCGGGCCGGCCACATCGCGCGCTTAACCCTCTTCCTCTTCGAAGAAGATGCGGTCGAGGGCGGTCATCGAGATGGCCAGCGCGCAGCGCTCGCACAGCGGCGGCTCTTCCCGCAGCACCTCGTCGCCGCGCACGAAGAGCATCAGCCCGTGGCCCGCGGGCTCGCCCACGATCTCGGCGTCGCACGCGTGGCAGGTCAGCGGTCGCTCGGACAGGGAGGTCACCGCCGCACGATACCACCCGCGGGCCCCGCGGGTAGCGTCGACTACGCCAGCCGCGCGAGCTCGGCGAGCGCGAGGGCGTGCAGCGGCCCGGCCGCCACGACGAGCCCGTCGTCGAGCCCGAGGTGGGCGGTGTCGTAGGCGATGTCGCGACCGCGCGTGTCGGTGACCAGGGCGCCGGCGCCGCGCGCGATGGCCTCCGGGGCGCAGCCGTCCCAGAGCTTCGGTCCGCGGCCGAAGTGGGCGTAGAGGTCGCACTCGCCCGTGGCCACCGCGGCGACCTTGAGCCCGACGCTGCCGCGCGAGCGCAGGTCCGTGACCCCGAGGGCCTGGGCGAGGGCCGTGACGCGCGGGTGCGGGTGCGAGCGCGAGCCGATCATGCGGGCGGCGGCGGCGGGCGACGGGGCCGCGCGCACGCTGAGGGAGGTGCGCACGTCGTCGGCGTCGACGGACCAGGCGCCCTCGCCGGGCACCCCGACGAGCGCGACGCCCGTGACCGGAATCACCACGACCCCGAGCGCGGCGCGGCCCGCCACGGCGAGGCCCACCATCACGCAGAACTCCCCGTTGCGCTGCACGAAGTCCTTGGTGCCGTCGAGGGGGTCGATGAACCAGCAGCGGCCCCCGCGGGCGGCGGCGGCGGACGACTCGCCCGCGTCGCTCTCCTCGGCGCAGATGCCGTCGCCCGGGAAGGCGGCGCGCAGCAGGTCGACGATGATGGCGTTGGCCTCGCGGTCGGCGGCGGTGACCGGGTCGTCGTGGCCCTTCCAGGACACCTCGAAGCCGCCGGCGTACACGGCGCGCACCCGCTCGGCGGCGGCCCGTGCGGCCATCAGAGCGACGCTGATCTCTCGGGTGAAAGGCATGGCCCGGTCGAACGTATCACGGTCGGCGACCGGGTTTTCCGGCCGATGGTCTTCTGGTGTAGAAGCCTCCGGACTCGCCGCGATCGACCCGAGCGGGTCAACCATCACAGGAGCGCATCAAATGAAGTACCGGGTTCTCTCGTCGTGTGTCGCTGTCGCGCTGGGCGCGTGGGCTCTCTCGGGCTGCGTGGTGCGCGGTCAGGGCGGCATCGGCGTGCAGTCGAACATCACCGTCCCGGCGCCGGTGGTGACCGTCCCCACGATCACCGCCAACGTGTCGGTGCCGACGGGCGTGACGGTGATCGAGCAGCAGTGCATCCAAGGGTCGGCGGAGCAGTGCAACGGCCTCGACGACAACTGCAACGGCGTCATCGACGAGGGCTGCGGCTACCAGACCGGCAACATCCAGGTCACCGCCGCGTGGAACTCCTCCTCGGACATCGACCTCCACGTCATCGACCCGATGAACGAGGAGATCTACTATGCCCACCGCAATAGCTCGTCGGGCGGCGTGCTCGACCGCGACGCCAACGCGGCCTGCAGCGTGGCGCCCCCCACCGTCGAGAACGTCTACTGGAGCGCGCAGCCCCCGCCCGGCACCTACCGCATCCGCCTCGTGGCCTACGACATGTGCCGCACCGCCGCGACGCCGGTCACCCTCTCCATCGCCGTCGGCGGGCGCATCGTCGGTGCGTACAGCTTCACGTTCACGTACGACCGCCAGGAGTTCGTCCTGCCCTTCACCATCTGACCGCCCGCTACGGCCACACCGGGCGCCAGCGCGCCGGGTCGAGCCGCAGCGCCTTCCCCTCCGACCCCGCCTCCGCCACCCCGTCTTCCTCCAGCGCGATGAGCGCCCCGCGCGCCACGTCGCGCAGGCGCGTCCCCGTCGCGCCCTTGGCCACCCGGTCGAGCTCGACCACCCGCAGGTCGCCGCGCGCCCCGGTGAGGGGGCCGCACCACCATGCCTCGGTCTTGCCCTTGGTCACCGCCGGGAGCGACACCATCCGCATCGGGGTCGCGGCGGGCATCGCGCCGCGCAGCGTGCGGCCGTCGCGGCGCAGCACCAGGTACGACCAGGTGAGCCCCTCCCAGCGCAGCCCCGCGGCCTTCGCCACGCCCTGCAGCCACGGCGGCAGCGCCACGTCCGCGAGGTCTTCGTGGCACCAGTCGCGGGGCCTGCGCAGCATCGGGCACTCCGCCGCGTGCAGGCACGGCGCGAACACCGTCGCCCCCTCGGCCAGCAGGATCGACCGCGCCACGTGGAGCGCCCGGCTCTCGGCCCGCGACCCGGGCTCGATCACCACCAGCGCGCCGTCGTCGGCCACGCGCCTCAGCGCCTCGCGCAGGAAGGCCGCGACCGCGGCGCCGCGCGCCACCTCGTCGCCGTACGCGCGGGTGAACTCCACCGCCGTGAGCCCGGCGAGTACGAGGTCGTGTAATCCGAGGGCGTCGCCCCAGCCGGGCGCGGCGAGGTCGACCACGGCGGTGCTCACCGCGGGCGTGGACGCCGGCAGCAACCCCGCCCCGCGGGCGCCGTCGGCCACGCGCCGCAGGATGGCCAGCGCGGCCGGGTCGTGGTCGACCGCCGTGACCGACGCGACCCTCGCGGAGGCGGGGAGGGCGCGCAGGGCCCCGAGGCTGGTGGCCCCGACGCCGGCGCCAAGGTCGAGCACGCGCAGCGGCCGGTTGGGCAGCGCGTCGGCCCAGGCGAGCTCGCCCACGGCGCGGGCCACCTTCAAGACGTCGCGCGGGAACCAGAACAGCGTGCGCGCCGCGAGCCCGTCGGCGGGCGCGAGGGCGACGTCTTCGCCCAGGTAGCGCCGCGATTGCCGGGCTACCATCACCGCGAGAGCCTCGGGGGCTACGGCCCGGCTGAGGGCGCGCTCGAGCACCGGGCCCCACTCCGGCTCGACGGGTTTCAGCCACGCGCTCATCGCGTCGCTCCATGCGTTGGTTCGATGGGGAGGTGGGTGCTAGGGTCGGCGACGATCATGCGGTGGCTCTCGGTGCTTTCCATCTTTGCCTTCGGTTGCCTCGCGGTGACCGTGGGTCTGGCCTTCGGGTACGCGCCGGTGGCGCAGCTCTCCGCGGGGGGTCTCACGCAGAAGATCTTCTATGTCCATGTCCCGAGCGCGTACGTCATGTACATCGGGGTGACCGCCTGCGTGGCGGGTTCGGTGGGCTACCTCGCGCAGCGTACGCCCGGCTGGGACGCGCTCGCGCAGGCCGGGGCCGAGCTCGGGGTGCTCTTCGCGGGCATCGTGCTCGTGACCGGGCCCCTCTGGGCGCGCAAGGCCTGGGGCACCTACTGGACCTGGGATCCGCGGCTCACCACCACCCTGCTCGGCTCGCTCATCTTCGTCGCGTACCTCGTGCTGCGCGGCGGCGCCGGGTCGGGCGAGGCCGAGAAGCGCTTCTCCGCGGCGCTGGCCGTGATGGGCGCGTGCGTGATGCCGGTGATCCACTACAGCGTGCAGCTCTGGCGGGGGCAGCACCCGACGGTGATCACGTCCCGGGGCGGCGGGCTCGCGCCGGCGATGGCCCACACCCTCACGCTGAGCTTCCTGGCCTTCACGCTGCTGGCGGCGGTGCTGCTCACCCTGCGGTCGCGGGTGGCGATGCAGCGCTCGAAGCTCGAGGCGCTGCGCACCGACGCGGTGTCGCGCGGACTGTTCGACGGAGAGGTGGCGGAGTGATGGGCGCGCGGGTTTTACAGAAGTGTGTATTCGTCGGGCTGGTGCTGTCGCTGCTGGCGACCGGGTCCGCGGCGCAGCCGGCGCCGGCCAACGACGCGGCGGGGCAGCGCTCGATGGCCTTCGAGCCGGGCCTCGGGGACGCCGCGCAGGAGCGGGTGCCGGGCGGGCGTCTGGTGGCGATGGCGTACGGCTTCGTGCTGCTGGCCATCGGCGGGTACGTCGCCTTCGTGGCGCGCAACGCGGCGAAGCTCGAAGACGACGTCCGCGAGCTGGAGGACGCGCTGGCGAGGCGCCCGGGCGGGGACGATCCGCGGTGATCCCGACGCCCGAGCACGTGGTGTTCATCCCGGGCGTGCTGCTCCTCGGGGTGTTCGTCGGGTACACGCTGGGCGCGCGGGCGGTGCGCGACGAGGTGCGCCGGCAGCGGGCCCGGGAGAAGCGGTAGTAGACGGGGGAGTCGGAGGGTGAGGTCGGTCAGGCCATCGCGCGGCGGCCGGTGCGCTGCTCGGCGAAGAGCTTGATGGCGCTCTCGATGGAGTTCTCCAGCGAGTCGACCATGAGGTTGTGCAGCGTGAGGCTCGGGCCCTTGAGGGCCTCGTAGTACCGCTGCCGCTCGGTCGAGTGGATGATCGCGGGGGGGTAGCCGGCGCGCAGGAGCACGAGGTTCATCCCCAGGCGCGCCAGCTTGCCGGTGTGCTTGGTGAACGGGAAGATCTGCATCAGCTTGAAGTGCAGCTTGGACGCGGTGCGCAGGGAGTTGGCCTTGCGGGTCTCCGGGTCTTGCAACCAGTCGTCGAGCTTCTTCATCTCGCCGGCGATCTTGTCGGGGACGGAGATGTCGTGGAAGTACAGCCGGTGGACGGGGGTCTCCTTGCGCCAGGTGCCGTCGCGGGCCTCGGCGTCATCGGGGGAGAGAGTCGACTGGAGGTGCTTCAGGAGCTCGACCGTGATCGGGTGCTTCTTCTTGTTGGCCGCGAACTCCCGCGCGAGGTCGATGGAGGCCTTGTGCGCGCGGATCTCGTCGTAGGTCGGGATGAGCGACACGTCGGAGACCACGTCGCGGTCGATGGCGCTCTTCAGCTCGTGGAAGGAGAGCACGGTGCCCTCGAGGGCCGTGTCATGGAAGATCCACGACATGTCCAGGCGCTCCTGGAACTGCGCGAGCACGGACTCATCCTGCGCGGCGAGGTGCTCTTCCAGGACCTTCAGTTTTTCTTCGAGGTTTGCGCGGGTCGCCATGACACATCCTGCGTAAAAGGCCCTTAATTCCCCGGAGGAAGGCGCGATGATGCAGAACGCGCATCGACCGCGCAAGCCCCGCGTGAACGCGTGCCAACGGCAGATTCTCGGGCCGTTCGGGCGTGCACCCTTTGGCGCAGGGGCCCGAATTTCTCAAGGTCCAAATCGCCGAAGGCCGACCCGCCGTGAAGCGAGCCGGCCTTCGGGACCGTTGGTTTGTGGAGCTGAAGGGGATCGAACCCTCGGCCTCTAGAGTGCGATTCTAGCGCTCTCCCAGCTGAGCTACAGCCCCGTCTAAGGGATGCGTAATAAACGCGATCGACCCCCGGAGTGTCAAGCGTGAGCTTCAGAAAATATCTCCTGCCGTTGCCCCTGTGGCCTCTACCCGTGGGGCGCAGGGGCGGCTATGTCCCGGGTACAGTGTGCTAGCGTCCCGCGCACTGAAGAGGTGCCAAATGTCCGTGGATTTCTACGATCTCAATGACCTGCTGACTGAAGAAGAGCGGATGGTCCGCGACTCCGTGCGGGCCTTCGTCGACGCGAAGATCCTTCCGACGATCTCGCACCACTACGAGGCGGGCACCTTCCCGACCGAGCTGATCCCGGAGTTCGGGCGCCTCGGGATGCTCGGGTCGAACCTCCACGGTTACGGCTGCCCGGGCATGGGCGACATCGCCTACGGGCTCGTGGCGCAGGAGCTCGAGCGCGGCGACTCGGGCATCCGCTCGTTCTGCTCGGTGCAGAGCTCCCTGGTGATGTACCCGATCTACGCCTTCGGCACCGAGGAGCAGAAGAACACCTGGCTCCCGCGGCTCGCCACCGGCGAGGCCGTCGGCTGCTTCGGGCTCACCGAGCCCGACTTCGGCTCCAACCCCGGCGGGATGATCACCCGCGCCGAGCGCACCGCCACCGGCTTCGTGCTCAACGGCACCAAGCGCTGGATCACCAACGGCAACCTCGCCGACGTCGCCATCATCTGGGCGAAGCTCGACGGGGTCATCCGCGGCTTCGTGGTCGACACCAAGACCCCGGGCTTCACCGCGCAGAAGATCGAGCGGAAGTTCTCCCTGCGGGCTTCGGTCACCAGCGAGCTCATCCTGGAGGACGTGCACGTCCCCGAGTCGGCGATGTTCCCCGACGTGAAGGGCCTCAAGGGGCCGCTCGGGTGCCTCACGCAGGCGCGCTACGGCATCTCCTGGGGGGCCATCGGCGCGGCCGAGGCCTGCTTCGACTGCGCGGTCGACTACGCCAAGAACCGGGTGCAGTTCTCGCGGCCCATCGCCGGGTACCAGCTGGTGCAGGCGAAGTTCGCTGACATGCTCACGGAGATCACCAAGGCGAAGCTGATCGCGTGGCGCCTGGGCAAGCTCAAGGAGGCCAAGAAGATGACCCCGGGGCAGGTGTCGCTCGCCAAGCGCAACAACGTGCACATGGCCCTGGAGACCGCGCGCAAGTGCCGCGACATCCTCGGCGGCAACGGGATCACCTACGACTACCCCATCGCCCGGCACCTGATGAACCTCGAGACGGTCATCACCTACGAGGGCACGCACGACATCCACACGCTCGTGCTGGGCCAGGAAGTGACTGGAATCCCCGCCTACGACGCCGGCCCGGTGCCCACCCGGGGCTGAGCATTCTCCGTACCGGGCATCGACCCGCGGCGCGCGCCGTGGTAGGGCGCCGCCCGCAATGCATCCCCAAGACAAGATCCGCAACGTCGCGATCGTGGCGCACGTCGACCACGGCAAGACCACCCTCGTCGACTTCATGCTCCGCCAGTCGGGCGTCTTCCGCGCCAACGAGGAGATGGTCGACCGCGTCATGGACTCCAACGACCAGGAGCGTGAGCGCGGCATCACCATTCTCGCCAAGAACACCTCGGTGCGCTGGGGCGAGTACAAGATCAACATCATCGACACCCCCGGACACTCGGACTTCGGCGGCGAGGTCGAGCGCACGCTCATGATGGCCGACGCGGCGCTGCTGCTCGTCGACGCCGCCGAGGGCCC
>CAIOSS010000534.1 GCA_903860995.1 uncultured delta proteobacterium
CGACCAGTGCGCCGCGACCATGTGCCCGACCGGGCAGGTGTGCAACGTCCGCGATGGGCGCGCCCGCTGCGTCGAGAACAACTGCTACGGCCTCGGCTGCATGGGCAACCAGCTCTGCCGGATGGGCGCGTGCGTCAACAACGGCTGCGCGACGCGCACCTGCCCCGCGGGCCAGTTCTGTCGGCCCACGGCCACGGGCGAGGCGCAGTGCGTCCCCACCTGCGCAACCACGCGCTGCCCGAGCACGCAGTCGTGCAGCGACGGCGTGTGCCGGCCCGACCCGTGCCAGGGGATGCGCTGCGACCCAGGCACGGTCTGCGGCGCGGACGGTGGCGTCTGCGTGTCCGACCCCTGCCTCAACGTCGGCGCCCAGCCCGGGCGCGTGTGCCGCAACGGCGTGCTCGTCGACGACCCCTGCGCGGGCGTCGTGTGCGGCGGCGGCAACAACGTGGTGTGCCGCAACGGCCAGTGTGTCGACCCGACGCTCACCCCGCTGGTCCGCGACCGGGTCATCGGCTCGGGCGGCGGCTGCGCGGTCATGACCCGCGAGACGAGCGCTCCTTCGGGCTGGTGGCTGCTCGCGCTCGGCGCCGCGGTCGGCGGGCTCCGACGCCGGAGACGACAGCCTCCGAGCGTCGCGGGAGGTGCGCGATGAAGCGCCTGCTGCTTGGCTCGACCGCTCTCCTGCTCTCGGCGCTCGGCTGCGCGCCGGAGCCCTACTGCCTCAACTGCGCCACCGGCGACGGCGGGATCGTCAGCGTGCGCGACGTCGCGCCCATCCGCGACAACGGCGTGACCCCGCCGGTGGAAACGGGCGCGTGCGTCCCCTCCGGCGCCGAGATCTGCGACCGCCGGGACAACGACTGCGATGGCATGGTCGACGAGGGCTTCGACGTCTCTGCCGACCCGCGCAACTGCGGCGCCTGCAGCAACGCGTGCGCCCCGGCCCACGCCGTGCCGGCCTGCGCGATGGGCACCTGCGGCTACCGGCAGTGCGACGTGGGCTTCGTCGACCTCGACCGCATGCCCGCCAACGGGTGCGAGTACGAGTGCTCGTCGACGGGGGCCGAGGTCTGCGACGGCCTCGACAACGACTGCGACGGGAGCACGGACGAGGGCTTCGACCTCACGACCAGCGCCATCCACTGCGGCCGCTGCGGCAACGCGTGCGTCTTCGACCGCGCCGAGGCGGCCTGCGTGGCAGGCGTCTGCAGGATGGGCGCGTGCCGCGCGGGCGCCGTCGACCGCGACCGCGACCCGGCCAACGGCTGCGAGTACGAGTGCACGGCGTCGGGCCCGGAGGTGTGCGACGGCCGCGACAACGACTGCGACGGCACCACGGACAACGGCTTCAACACCATGACCGACGTGGCCAACTGCGGCGGCTGCGGGCGGGCCTGCCCCGCGGTCAACGCGACCGCGGCGTGCATGGCGGGGACGTGCCGGGTGGCGAGCTGCGCGCGGGGCTTCGTCGACCGCAACGGCGATCCGACGGACGGGTGCGAGCTCTCCTGCGGTGACGCCTCCGGCGCGATGGGCCCGGAGGTGTGCGACGGCCGCGACAACGACTGCGACGGCATGACGGACGAGACGCCCGCGATGGTGGGCACCGCCTGCGGACCGAGCATGGGCGTGTGCCGCCCGGGGACCTACGTGTGCGAGCGCGGCGCGCTGCGCTGCGTGGGCGGCTCGGCGCCGGGATCGGAGATCTGCAACAACCTCGACGACGACTGCAACGGCGTGGTCGACGACGCGCCCGTCGGGGGTGTCATCCCGGGCACCGGGCCGCTCGCGGTGTGCGGCAACAACGTCGGGGCCTGCACCTTCGGGCGCTTCGCCTGCGTGGCCGGTCGCATCGCGTGCAGCGGCGGAACGGGCGCTGGAACGGAGATCTGCGATGGCCTCGACAACGACTGCGACGGGCTCATCGACGAGGGCCTCTCGGCCCCCGCGTCGCTGCGCTGCAACCGTCGTGGCACCGAGGGGCGCGGAGTGTGTGCGACGGCGCGCCCGCTGTGCAACGGCTCCGCGGGCTGGGGCTGCACCTACCCCACTACGTACCGGGACCTCGACAGCGAGGCCTACTGCGACGGGCTCGACAACAACTGCGACGCGCGGGTGGACGAGGGCTGCCAGGCGCTGGCGCCGGCGACCGACCTGCGCATCGACTCCAGCGCGCTCAACTCCATCCAGCCGCACCTCTCCGGGGCGGGCAACAACATCGGCGTGGTGTTCATCGACCGGCGCAGCGGGGCGAGCGACGTGTACTTCGCGCGCACCACCAACGGGGGCGGCTCGTGGCTGCCCGAGGTTCGCCTCGACACCAACACCGCGGGCTCCTTCGCGAGCGTGCAGCCGCGGCTCGCGTGGCCCAACGGCGGCACCGCACTCGCCGCCCTCTGGGGAGACTTCCGCCCGGCCTCGGGCAACAACCCGACCGACTACCGTCAGGTCTTCGGCAACGCCTCGACCGCCTCGGGTGGCACCTGGACCGGGAGCGATTTCCGGGTGAACCCCGGGCAGAACAACGACTCGTTCAACATCGAGCTCGTGCCCACCACGCGCGGCTACCTGGCCGTCTGGGAGGTGCTCTTCTCCAACCGCGGTCGCCACCTCTTCGCGTCGTCGTCGACCAACGGCACCACGTGGTCGGCGCCGCTCCAGATCGACACCGGCGGATCGACCACCAGCGTCGCGTCGACGCCCGACCTCGTCGCGGTGGGCAACCGCGCCTACCTCGTCTGGCGCGACAACCGCTCGGGCGAAGGGACGGACATCTACTTCCGCACCAGCCCCGACGGTGGCCTTAGCTGGCCGGGGCCCGAGGTGCGGCTCGACACCGACCCCGCGGGCACGCACGCCAGCGAGGAGCCCTCGGTGGCCGCCGACGCCGCTGGCAACGTCCTGGTGGCCTGGCAGGACGTGCGCGCCAACGACGCCTACGATGTCTACGCCAACCTCTCGACGGACTCCGGCGCCCGCTGGCGGGCCGCCGATGTGCGCGTCGACGCCGACCCCTTCCCGCACGACTCCCTCCGGCCGGTCGTGATGTCGCTCCCCGCCGGGGAGTTCTCCGTGGTCTGGCAGGAGTTCCGCTGGGGCCTGCCCAACGTGTACGCCTCGCGCACCACCGGCCGCGTCTTCCCGACGCGCGACGTTCAGGTGATGGCGGGCGCCCCCGGCCGCTCGCGCGCCTACAACGTCACGGCCGCCAACGCGGGCCTCGCCGTCTACGCAGTGTGGGCCGACGACCGCAACGGCTCGCTCGACATCTACGCCAACTACTCCCTCGACGGCGGCGCTCTCTTCCAGCCGCTCGACCTCCGGCTCGACTCCGCGGCGACCTCCATCGACAGCGCTACGCCCGCGGTGCTCGCCACCCTCATCGGCTCCAACCCCGTCGCGCACGTCGTATGGGTCGACCGCCGCGGCGGCGTCAACGGCGACATCTACTACCGCTCCATCCGCTGAGCGACGCTTCAGTCCACGTCGAAGCCCCACGTCGCGAAGACGTCGGGGCCGGCGAAGCGGTCGAAGCGCGCCGACGCCACCACCCGCCGTACGCAGATCACGAACTCCCCCGTCCCTCCGCCGCCGCTCACGCGCGCCGCCACCGGCCGCCCGTCGCCGTGCACCCGCATCCGCACGTTGACCCGGCCGCGGGCGCCGTGGCCGTTCGCGTCGGCCGTAGCCTCGGCGCAGGCCGCCATCCGCGGCAGCAGCGGGTCCATCGCCCGGCGGATCTGACCCGTCTCGAGGCCCATCGGGCCCTGTGTCCCCTGCGTCATGTCGAGCTCCATCGAGGGCGGCGGGCCGAGGTCTTCGGTGAGCACCGGCCCGGTCTCCACCATTCGCGGCCGCGGCGGCCCGGGGCCCTCCTCGTCCTCGGCGAACGGCGCCTCCCCCGGCGCGCTGGCCGCGATCTGCGGTCCGCCTGTCTGGGTACGCGGGCGTCGTCGACGACCCCGCCGCGCGCGGGGCCGCGGGCCGGCGTCGGCGGTCGTCGCACGCGTCGCAGGGCCGGCGTCGAGCACCGCCGGGGGAGAGGCGGGGCAGCCCGCCGCGAGCACGCACGCCAGGCCGAGGAGACACGTGGACCACAGGGAAGGCGTCTTGCTCGTGGGCACGCACTGCTCCGTTGACGATGGGCGCGGGGCCGTGTCTACCATGCGCGTACGGTGAAAACGCGCGCTTTCCTCTTCGCAGTCGGGCTCGTCCTGGCCGCTCTCCCCGCCGCTGCGCAAGACGTCAGCGACCCCCCGGCGCCCTCCAGCGGATGGACGGTGCACCCGAGCGAGCGGCACATCCTCGTTCGGACGCAGTTCGGCATGGGCGCGCGCCTGCGCGACCCGTTCTCGTACGGCGTCCTGTCCCCGCCGTCGGTGCTGGTGCAGGGCACCTACGCGTTCCTGCACCTCGGCAAGTTCCTGCTCGGCCCGTCGCTCGGGCTCCAGGGCGGCATCGACGCCAACGGGGCGCAGATCGCCGTGCAGCCCGGCGTGCAGATCTATCGCCGCTTCACCGACCTCGTCGGCGCCCACGCGCGCGTCGACGTGCCGCTGCTCATCACCCGCGGCGCCTGCCAGCGCTCGCCCGGCCTGATGGTCCCGCCGGGAAGCCCGCAGTGGGTCGGCAACGGCATCGCGGCCAACCGCGGCGTGGTCTACCCGCCGGGCTGGGGGTACTGCCCCGAGCTGTCGGTGGGCTTCGAGGTGGCGGCCGGCGCGGCGTTCTATGTGCGCTCGGGCCTCGCGGTCACCGCCGAGGCCATCTTCGACCTTTACCTGGGCAACGGCGGCTCGATCTACCCGGTCATCGGTGGCGGCGTCGGCATCCTGGTGGACTACGAGGTGCTCCCGTGAAGCCCGTGACCGACCCCACCCCCGCGCCGCGGCGCCCCCGCTGGACGGCGCTCGCCGTCCTGGTGATCGCCACGGCCTTCATCGCGGCGCCAACCCCCGGCGACGTCGGCGGCTGCGGCAGCGAGAACGCCAACGTCGACATCCCCGGCACCCAGTCCGAGGCGGAGTACGACTACTTCGACCAGGGTATGTGCTCGCACCTGTGCTTCCGCCTGCGGGAGTGCGGCGTCCTCTGCCGCTCGATCTCCAACCCTGGGCCCGACTGCACCAACGACTCCGAGCCGGCGTTCATCCAGTGCATCCGGGGCAACATCCGGCAAGACCTCTTCGGCACCAACGCCTGCCCGCACTCCTGCAGCACCTACCAGGGCGAGTTCTGCGGGGCGTTCCAGGGCGACATCACGGCGTGCGGCCACGCCATCGAGGAGACGTCGTGCAACAGCCTGCCGGACGTCATTCGCAACCCGCCGTCGTCGTGCACCGCCCTCTGCCGCGACGTCGGCACGTGCACCGGCGCGCCCTGACACCCGCGTAGCAACAGAAGGTCCAGACATGCGTTCCAGAGACACGTTGAGGGCGGTGGCGGTGGCGGCGATCACCGTCGCGGGCTGCCGCGTCGTTTCGTCCCGCGCGGACTACGCCGCCTACCGGAATTTCCGCTATTCCGCCGAGGGGTCCGACCGGCTCGCGGCCGCGAGCGAGTACCTCCAGGCGCAGCCGGGGGGGCGCTTCCGCCCGGAGGTGCAGTCCGTCATCAACGCCACGGAGGAGGACTACTGGGCCGACCACCGCGCCTCCCTCGACGGGCTCAACGCGTACCTGCGATCCTTCCCCGCGGGCACGCACGTCGAGGAGGCCAGGCAGCGCCTCGCCGTGTACGAGCGCACCCGCGCCGAGTCCGAGGCCGCCCGGCGCGCCGCCGAGGCCGCCGACGGCGCGAGGCGAGAGGCCGAGCTCGCGGCCACCGCCGCGCGGTCCCGGCTCTGGGGTCGCACGTCCTTCAACCGCTGGATCCGGCTCTTTGGCGGGCTCAACGCCTGGGGCCGCGGCGTCGGGGAGATCGTCCAGGGCAACCCCGAGTTCGGCGCCGCGTTCGAGAACGCCCCGCCGCAGTGCCGCGCGTCTCACTGCCGCAAGGACTACGCGCAGGACTTCTTCATCCCGGTGCCCGGCCGCAGCGCGCTCCCGCGGCGCGCCACGCTCAGCCTCGACATGGTGCGCGTCGGCACCGAGCGCAACGTCAACCAGGTGTTTACCGTGATGCGTAATCGCGGGCTCACCCAGTGGTGGGAGCTGGAGAACCAGAGCGCCGCCGACCCGGCCGACGCGCAGGCGCGCGAGGCCGCAGTCCGGTGGACGATGGAGCAGCTGCGGGCCATTGTCGCGGCGTCGTTCCCGGAGGCGAGGGAGACACCGGCGGAGCTGTACGGCCCGCCGCCCGAGGCGATGGGCATGGAGGGCGAGGAGGACGAGAACGCCGCGCCGGTCGCGGTCGATCCCAACGCCTGCGTGGTCCCATCGCAGCCGCTCGGCACCCGCTGGAGCGCCGTCATCGGGTGCACCGGCATCACCGCGCGTCCCTTCACCGCGCCCGCGGAGGCGGCCCAGGCCCACGCGCAGGCCATGGCCGCCGACGAGCCTGCGGTGACCCCCCACGCGTGCCTCCGCATCGACGCCTACGCCGCGCTCGACGGCGAGGGGATGCCCACCGAGGAGGGCGTCGCCCTCTCGCTCATCCCGACCTGCGCGACGGCCCCGGCCGCTCCTGGTCGCCCCGGTGTCCGCCCACGTCCGCCCGCTCGCCCCGCGGCGCCCGCCCGCCCGGCGGCGCCTGCCCGCCCCGCAGCGCCCGCGCCCTGACCCTCAACAGCCCCGCTTCGTCACTCCTCGGTGCTCTCGCGGAGAAGCTGGAGTTCCTGGCGATAGTTCGCCCGGATGCGCTCCTCCTCGGTCTGCGAGAACACCGTGATCACGTTGGCGGCGACGCTCACCAGCGAGAGGCCAATGATGAGGTAGTTGTACTCCGCCGGCTCGGGCATCTCGGCGTTGTCGAAGATCTGGTCCCGGTAGAGCACCCCGAGGGTGCCGAGGCCCAGCACCGCGCTCCCGATGCCGGTGAGGGTGCGGCGGAGGCGGCTGTCGCGGGCCATCTCCTCGATCGCCTGCTCGCCGTACAGCAGGCGCGCCCGGCGTTGTGCGCCGGTGCGCACAGGCATCGCGCCGTAGACCGGGGGGAGGCGCTCGCGGGCCGGGGTCCACGCGAGTCCGACCGCACCGTTGAGCACGCTGTAACCGCCCTGGAACCACAGCAGCGTTCGAAGCGGCGAGGAGCCATCGGTGTCCGACGAGAACAGGAAGCCCAGCGCGAACAGGCCTCCGCCCAGGGCCAGGTTGATGATGCCCTCGGTGATACGGCCCGTGCGACTGCGCTCGGGCAGCCCGATCAGCGACTGGTTGAGCAGGCGCAGGCGCTCGCGGGTGAACGCACGCTGCGTGGCCGGCGGCGTGAGGTTCCAGGCGGCGCCGGGGGCGAGGACGGAGGCCGCCGCGCCGACGCGGGGCGGTGTGGTGGTGGGTGGCGGGGTGACCGGCGGCGCGGTGACCGACCCGGTGGGAGGCGGGGGCGGAAGCGCCTCGACAGGCGGCGTCTGGGCAAACGCGAGCGAGGTCGACAGCAGCGAAACCGCGACGACCGAGGCGAGGGTGGGCGCGCGACTCATGGCGAGTCACGCTAGCACGCGACCTCCGTGTGTCTTCAGTGGGTCGGTGGGCACACGGGGCAGGCCCCGTCGCGCTGATGACCGGCGTCCGTGCAGGCCGTGCGGGCGCGCGTGCAGCGCGTGTCGTCGTCGCCGGTGAGGCGGCACACCTCCTGGGCGGCGAGGCAGATCGAGCCCGCGGCGAAGCAGACGTCGTGGCAGACGCCGGGGTTGCTCGCGAGCCGGATCTGCTCCTCCCGGATCCGCTGCACCTGGGCCCCGATGCGGGCCTCGCGCACCACGCGCTCGCGCTCGTCGCCCGCGGCGCTCTCGGAGATCGCGACGGTCGCCTGGCCGAGGCTCTGCACGGACACGCCTCCGACGGACGAGGGCGCGGCGGCCGGGGGAGGCGCGGGCTGCGGCGGGGCGGACGCCGGTGCGTCGATGTCGAGGTTCGCCGCGCCGGGTCGTCGCTCCTGGGAGGGCTGCGCCCGTGGCGCTGGCGCGTAGGTCGAGGTCGCGTCGGCGTCCGGTTCGCGCGCGGTCGCGGAGCGGGTGGTGTGCGCGGGCGCGCCGGCGGATCGTGGGGGCGCGGCCGCGCAGCCGACGGAGAGGCAGGCGAGCGCCGCGACGCAGGCGGGTCCGCGCCTCAAGGGGCGCCTCCGTCGGCGAGCCGCTGGAGGATCCGTTGGTTCAGCGCGATGGACGCCTCGAGTGCCTCGACGGCCTGCCCGCGGTAGCGCCGCGCGGCGGGCTCGTCCGCGGCGGCGTGGGCCCGGTCGGCGAGGGCCCCGAGGCTCTGGCCGCGCACCATCATGAGGCGGCCTCGCAGCACTCCCTCGCGGCGGGTGTCGCGCAGCCCGGTGTCGGCGAGCGAGAGCGCCTCGTCGGGGGCCGCGCGGCGGAGGGCGAGCTCCGCGAGGCGTCCGTACGCGTCGGCGCGCAGGTCTTCGGCCTCGGCCATGTTGCGCGGGAAATCCAGCGAGAGGATGCGGCGCACGACGCTGGTCGCGCGCTCGAACTCCCCGGCGCCCTCGAACACGTCGGCCTCGTGATGGAGCGCCCGCACGGTGCCGAGCAGCGCCATCACGGCCTCGTTGGAGGGGGCCGTCCCCCGGGAGGGGCCTGGCTGCGCGCAGCCGCCGAGCAGGGCGACGCCCACGGCGAGCCCGGCGAGGGTGCGTCGGATCATCGAGACCCCCCGCGCAGGTACGCCTCACGCCACGCCGTCAGCCGGGCGTCGTAGACCCGGGCCGCCGGCGCCGAGGCCGCGCCGGGGCGCACGGGGGTGCGCAGCACGTCGTCGACGTCGCGGGAGATGCTCTCCTCGGGGCGGGCGCGGTCGGGGCGGGCGCGGCCGACGGAGACGCCCACCACGAGCACGGCCGCGGCGGCGACGGCGACGGGCCACGCGCGCCGTACGAGCGCGCGCACCGGCGAGGCTGTCGGGCGGGCCGCGGCGAGCACCTCGCGGGTGACCCGCTCGACCAAGGCACGCTGCCCGTCGCGGTCGGGATGGGCCGTGGCGTGGATGCGCCTCGCGACGGCCACGAGCTCGCGCAGGGCAGGGTCATCGGGCGTCACCGGGCGGGCGAGGGCGTCCGAGAGGCGGGCGGCCTCGGCGCGCTCCTCGTCCGTGGGAGCAGGACCGTCGTCAGGGTTCCAGCGTTCGTCGGGAGCGCTCATCGGACACCGTAGGCCTTTCTTAGCGCAGCCAACGCGCGGTGCAGGATCACGTCGAAGTTGCCCAGGGTCACGCCGAGCGCCTCGGCGCACTCCTCGCGGCTGCGCTCCTCCAGCAGCCGGAGCGTGATCGCCTGGCGGTAGCGGTCATTGAGGGCGTCCATGGCGATGCTCATGGTCTTGAGCGAGAGGGCCCGCTCCTGCTGGTCGATGAGCGCCTCTTCGGCGCCGGCATGGTGCAGCGGCATCACGTCGGCGGCCTGCCGCTCGAAGCGCTCCTCCAACCGGGTGCGGCGCTGCACGCGGCGCACGTGGTCGATCACCTGATGGATCGCGATCTGCCTCAGCCATGGGAAGAAGCCCACCCCGGTCCAGTGGAACGTCTGCAGCCGATCGATGGCGCGCAGGAGGGTCTCGCGGAGGATGTCCTCCGCGTCGGCCGCGATGCCAATGCGTGGCAGGATGACCGCGGCGTAGAGCGGTCGGGACACCCGTTCGAGAAGCAGGCGGATGGCCTCGACGTCGCCGGCCTGGGCAGCCTCGACGAGGGCCTTCTCCTCGGCGGCGGGCGCGGACAGGACCATTGGGGCAACGCTCGGTCGGAACATAGGCGCATTCCCCGCGCGACGGAAGCGTGGAGGTGCGAAGGGGCGAAGGGCGGTTCAGGTGGTCGCGTCATCGGAAGGAGAACGCGCGAGGGCACGGCGGGCTTACAGGGCGCGTCGAGGCGCGGACGGTGCTAACACCCCGCTGGCCTGGCCCTCTCTCGTTGAGCGTTCGCGGAGCGTGTTGATGAACAAGTTCGCCTCGGTCTGCTCGATCCTCCTGGCGTTCGTCCTCGGGCTCGTGGTGCGGGACATCATCGATCTCGGTCCCTCCGACGGCGCGGGACCGCCGGTGGTGACCGCCGAGTCACTGCCGCCGCCGCCCGCTCCAGCGTCGCTCGCC